>NZ_JBEAII010000004.1:0-213414 GCF_040064515.1 Klebsiella sp. CN_Kp104
TAGTGCAGGCGCGAACGGATATGAAAGATCTGAATACGGTATCGGGCGTGCTGGGTAAAATATATCGCGATATAAAAAGCGAGGCTTTTAAAATACTGCTGCCTTAATTCGTTATCGCCATATTCATTATATCCGCTAAGTATCCTTAATAACGCTATACGGGCGTGATGATGCACGCCCGTGGCTAAGGGAATCATCAATTTTATGTTCAAGGAAAAAAATGCCGCGGTAATGACCGTAGCGGCTACCGCGACCCTGTGTCTTGCCGTCTGGACAATTGTGGTCCTGCTGAGCGGTCTGGGATGGTGGAACTGGCACGCCAACCGCACGCTGCAGTGGACGGCGATCCGCGAGATATTGACCGTCTGTGGCCTGATCTGGGCGTATGGTCTCTGTCTCTGGATACTGGGTTTTATTGCTTTCCACCTGTTTATCAGGCAAAAAGCCGATGGGCAACAGCGTCAGACGCGGACTTTTATTAGCCAGCAGACAAAACCGGCGCAGCCGTTTGCGTCCTTAAAGCACTTTCTCCGTCGCCGCTACGGCCGATTGTGGCGCAATAAGGTCCGCCTGCTGTGGGTCGCTGGCGAGGCGGCGCAGATTGCCGCCATCGCTCCAGGCCTTGCGCAACAGCAATGGCTGGAGGGCCGCGGTACGGTGCTAATTCACGGCGGTAGCCTGTCGGCGACGGTGGATATCGAGCGGCTCAGCGCCCTGCGTCGGCTGCGCGGCCGCCGGCCGCTGGATGGCATCGTGCTGGCGCTGGACAATGCTCAGGCCACCGCCGCGACCCTGGACGGGTATTTGCGAAAGCTGGAGCAGGTTGCGCAGGTTCTGCGCTACCAGCCGCCGGTCTATCTGTGGCAACTCCACGACAGCGACTGGCCGCAGGATACGCGCATTACCCAGACGCTGGGGGCGTTGTTCCCGCCGCGGGCCGTCCCGCAGGATGTTGAACGGCAGCTTCGCGCCATTCTGCCCGCCATGCTGGCGCAGGGGACCCAGCAGTTGTGCGCTGATTCGTCCCACGATTACCTGCTGCGTGTCGCTAAATGGCTGAAGGAGGGTGGTATCAGCGGCTGGAAGACGCTACTGACGCCGTGGCTTACCGGGCATCTGCAACAGATCCCGCTCCGTGGTCTGCTGTTCAGCCCATCGTTAAAGGCGGAAGAAGCGGTGGACAATGGGCTCTATCCCCACCGTTGGCCGGCCCCGGCCGTCTGGCAGGGGATCATCGCAGACTGCAGCCGCGCGCGCGGCGTGCCGGTGGGGGTGGCGTGGCGCCGCTCCCTCGGCGTCGGCCTGCTGGCGCTATGTGCCCTGTGGGCGGCGGGAAGCCTGCTCTCTTTTATCGTCAACCGCCAGCAAATTGTCAGCGCCACCCAGCGGGTACAGCTGCTGCGGCAGCCCGTCGTTAACGACCAGCAGCTGATCGATTTGCAGGTGCTGCGCAACGATATCGGCCGTCTACAGAATCAGCTCGCCAACGGCGCGCCCTGGTATCAGCGCTTTGGTCTTAATCATAATGCGCCGCTTTTTGCCGCGCTGCTGCCGTGGTATGGGCGGGCTAACCAGCGTCTGATCCGCGACGCCGCGGCAGAAGCGCTCACCCGGCAACTGACGGTGTTGGTCAACCTGCCGCCGCGCAGCCCGCAGCGGGCGCAGCTGGCGAAAGCGGGTTATGACCAGTTAAAGGCCTATCTGATGATGGCGCGTCCGGACAAAGCCGATGCGGCGTTTTACCGCCAGGCAATGACCGCCGCGCAGCAGACGCGTCAGGGAGTCGCCCCGGCGCTATGGCAGAGCATCGCCCCCGATTTATGGGGCTTCTATATGGACAACTTGCCATCGCAGCCGACGTGGAGAATCACCCCGGACGCCGCGCTGGTGACGCAAGCGCGTCAGGTGCTGCTGGCGCAAATCGGGCGGCGCAACGCCGAAAGCACGCTTTACGAGAACATGCTGCTGCAGGTGCGCCGTAACTATGCCGACATGACGCTGGAAGACATGACGCCGCAGACCAATGCGAGCCGGTTGTTTACCACGGAAGAGGTGGTGCCGGGGATGTTTACCCGTCAGGCGTGGGAGGGCGGCGTGCGCGAGGCGATCGATAAGGCGGTGGCGACCAGGCGCGATGAGATCGACTGGGTGCTGAGCGATAGCCGCCAGACCGTCAGCGGCGACGTCTCCCCGGAGGCGTTGAAACAGCGGCTGACCGATCGCTATTTCACCGATTTCGCCGGGGCGTGGTTGGGTTTTCTCAATAGCATCCGCTTGAATCCGGCGCGCAATATTGCCGATGTGACCGATCAGCTGACGTTGGCGGGCGACGTTCGTCAGTCGCCGCTGATTGCGTTGATGAATACCCTTGCCTGGCAGGGGCAGACCGGGCAGCAGCGTGAGGGCGTGGCGGATTCGCTGGTGAAATCGGCAAAAAGTCTACTCGATAAGGATAAGCAGCCGTTTATCGACCAGCAGGCCGGCGGCGTGCGCGGCCCGCTGGAGAGCACCTTTGGGCCGCTGCTGGCGCTGATGGGCAAAAATCCCTCTCAAAGCGTGGTCGCCGCAGACAGCACCCTCAGTTTACAGACCTGGCTGACGCGCCTGACCCGCGTACGCCTGCGGCTCCAGCAGGTGGCAAACGCGCCCGACCCGCAGGCGATGATGCAGCAGCTGGCGCAGACCGTGTTCCAGGGTAAAAGCGTCGACCTGACCGACACCCAGGAGTACGGCAGCCTGGTGGCGGCCAGCCTTGGCGAAGAGTGGAGCGGTTTCGGCCAGACCATGTTCGTCCAGCCGCTGACGCAGGCCTGGGAAACGGTGCTGCAGCCATCGGCGGCCAGCCTGAACGAGGCGTGGCAGCGTTCTGTGGTCGCTAACTGGCATTCGGCTTTCGACGGCCGCTATCCGTTTGCCGCGGGCAAAAACGATGTCTCGCTACCGATGCTGGCGGCATTCATCCGTCGCGATAGCGGGCGAATCGACCAGTTTCTTGCCCGACAGTTGGGCGGCGTGCTCAACCGGGAGGGTAGCCGCTGGGTGGCCGATAGCGCGCACAGTCAGGGGCTGACTTTCAATCCGGCCTTCCTGAAGGCGATTAATCAACTGAGTTCCTTGTCCGACATCCTGTTTACCGACGGCAGTCAGGGAATGGGGTTTGAACTACAGGGGGTGGCGACGCCGGGCATTGTTGAAACGCAACTCACCCTCGACGGCCAGAATCTGCACTACTTTAACCAGCTTGCCGAATGGAAAAGTTTCCGCTGGCCGGGGACTATCAACAAACCCGGCGCGATGCTGAGCTGGAGCTCAGTGGCGGCGGGCGCTCGGCTATTGGCGAACGACAGCGGCCCGTGGGGCACGCTGCGTATGCTGGAGAGAATGAAGCGCCAGCAGATCGGCGATGGGCTGTTTCGCCTGACGGTCAATACGCCGGATAACCGGCAACTGCAGTGGCTGCTGCGTACCGAACTCGGCGATGGCCCGCTGGCGTTGCTGAAACTGCGAAACTTCACGTTGCCGACACAGATTTTCATTGTGGAGGCCTCCCGTGCGGAACCGTTTGCCGACGGTGACGTAGAGGAATAAGGGCCGACATTCACGCTGCAAGCGCTGCTTTACAAGCAGCGAGTTTTTCAATTCTGACATCTGAGATATTCCATGGACGATTTAACTCTGCGTTATTTTGACGCTGAAATGCGCTATCTGCGTGAGGCTGGCGAGGAGTTTGCCCGCGCCCATCCCGATCGCGCCGCGGCGTTAAACCTCGATAAAGCCGGCGCCCGCGATCCCTATGTTGAGCGGCTGTTCGAAGGTTTTGCTTTCCTGATGGGGCGGCTGCGCGAAAAGCTCGACGACGACCTGCCGGAGCTGACCGGCGGGCTGGTGAGTATGATCTGGCCGCATTATCTCCGTACCATTCCGTCGCTGGCGATGGTGGAGTTCAGCGTCGACTGGCGGGAGATGAAAGAGCCGCAGCGGCTGAAGAAGGGAACGGAAGTGATCTCCCGGCCCATCGGCGAGACGGGCACCCGCTGCCGTTACACCACGACCCAGCCGCTAACCTTACAGCCGCTCGCGCTCTCCCGCGCCAGCGTCAGGGCGCAGGCCGACGGCCGCCAGGCGATTTGTCTGCGTTTTGACTGTAGCGCGTTGGTGGACTGGCGGGCGCTCGACCTGAGCCGTATTCCGTTGTATCTGAATGCCGACGCGCCATTGGCCTGCGCGCTACATGAAGCGCTGACCCTGAATGTGGCGCGCATCGGCATACGTCTGGCGGGGGAGGCCGATAGCAGGCCGCTGGCGGCCCATTTTGCCGTTTGCGGTTTTGGCCATGATGATGCGCTGCTGCCCCAAAGCGGCGGGTTCAGCGGCTACCAGTTGCTGCTGGAGTATTTCAGCTTTCGTGAAAAGTTTATGTCGGTCGCGCTGTGCGGGCTGGAGAATATGACGTTTCCTGATGCGCCGGGATGGTTTGAGATCGAGGTCGTGCTGGATAAACCGTGGCCGCAGGAGTATGCGTTGTCAGAGAAACATCTGCGTTTACACTGCAGCCCGGTTATTAACCTGTTCCCGCTGGAGTCGGATCCGCTGCATCTGGATTCACTACAAAGTGAGTATCTGCTGCGCCCCATGCGCGTCCAGGATGGACACACCGAAATCTATTCGGTGGAGTCCGTCACCTCTTCACGTCTTTCCGGCACCCAAGTGTATGTGCCGTTTACCAGTTTTCGCCACAAAGGCGGCATGTTGCGCCATGATGCGCCGGAATATTATTACCACACGCGCGTTAAACGTGGCCCGTCCGGGCTGCATGATACCTGGCTGACGCTGGGCGGCGAGGCGTTTGACCAGCATCGCGTGCCGCAGAATGAAACCCTGTCATTGAGCCTGATCGGCACCAACGGCCAGTTGCCGCGGCGGGCGCTGCAAAGCACGCTGCTGGACACGGTGGTCAAATCCACGACGTCGCGACTCCAGGTGCGCAATCTCAGCGCGCCGACGTTGCCGTGTTATCCACCGGATCGCGACCGTTTTCACTGGCGGGTACTGAGCCATCTCGGTAGCAGCTTCCTGTGGATGATGGATAACGCCGAGGTGTTGCGCGGCGCGCTGGCGTTGTACGACTGGACGGACAACGAAATGAACCGCCGTCGCCTGCAGGCGATCGTCGACGTGAGCCACTGTGAGGTGGAACGTTTTGCCGAGGGGCACTTTCTACGCGGCGTGCAGATAGAGGTGACGCTCGACGGTAACGGCTTCGCCGGGCACGGCGACATCTGCCTGTTTGGCGAGATGCTCAACCGCTTCTTTGCCCTGTATACCGACATCCATCTGTTTAATCGTCTGATTCTGATACTGCAACCTACCGGAGAGCGTCTCGAATGGCAGGAGAACCACAAACGCCGCATTCCCGGCTGAGCCCGCGGCTGGAGCGGGATATTCAGCGCATCAACTTTTACCGCTTCTGCCAGCTACTGGAAAAATCGCGACCTGGCGCGCCGGCATTAGGCAGCACGCTAAACCCGGCGGATGATCCGGTACGCTTTCGCCCGCATCCGGGGATGGGTTTTCCGGTCAGCGAACTCAAAGCGGTGGAGTATGATGAGGCGCATCCCGACGCGCCGCCGACGTTGCGCACCACCTTTATGGGGCTATACGGTGTCGATTCGCCGTTGCCCACCGCCTGGCTGGATGATATTGCGCAGCAAAGAGAAGGGCATGAGGCGCAGGAAGCATTTCTCGATATTTTTAACCACCGCATTCTGAGCCAGTTTTATCGCATCTGGCGCAAATACTCGTATCCGGCAACCTTTGAAGACGGCGGTCGCGACCGTACTTCACAGAGCCTGCTGGGGCTGATCGGGCTTGGCATTCCCGGCACCGCTCAGCATATTGCCGCGCCGGTATCTCGCTTTCTGGCATTACTCAGCGTGATGCGCCTGCCCGCGCGTACCGAAGAGGGGATTCAGGCGCTGGTACGATTGTTGGCGCCCCATACGCGAGCGGAAGCGTCGCCGCACTGCCCACGGACGGTGTACCCGGCGCAGCCGCTGGGTTTTTACGGCGATAACGATTTCCTGCTTGATGGCTACACGGTGCTGGGCGATGAAACGACCGAGATT
The DNA here is from genome assembly GCF_040064515.1 of Klebsiella sp. CN_Kp104. Lineage (NCBI taxonomy): Bacteria > Pseudomonadati > Pseudomonadota > Gammaproteobacteria > Enterobacterales > Enterobacteriaceae > Klebsiella > Klebsiella sp. CN_Kp104. The sequence goes on from NZ_JBEAII010000004.1 coordinate 6,126, forward strand.
GCCAGCCAGTTGCTGATCGCGCTGTACACCGATGATATCGCCGAGGCCACAGGCTGGATGCCGGAAGGGCAAATCTATGCGGACTTTCTGGTTCTGCTGCGGGTTTATCTCGGCTGGCGCTATAAGGCCAAAATCACCTTAACGCTTCCCACGCCGCTGTTACCCGCGCCGGTACTCGGTGAATCGCCGTTTATGCTCGGCATAAGCGGCGTTCTGGGCATGGAGGGGGACGCGGTTCCGCCGGATTTACCGGCCACGTTTACCACGGAACTGGGCGGCTACCGCGGCATGCCGCTTGCATCATTATCACAAGGAAACCAACGTGTTGCATATCACTTCGCTTAAACTATCCGCACTGATTCTTCTGCCGTTCATGCTGGCGGGTTGCGGGCTAACACAGAAAATCAGCGACGGCGCTTCGTCCGCCGTAAAGTCAGTATTTTATCGCCAGGTGAAAACGCTGCGTCTGGATTTTAGCGCGCGCAATGCGTTAAACACCGATAACCGTGAGGATAACAGCGCCTCCCAGCCGGTGATGGTGCGGGTCTATGTGCTGAAGGATCGCAAGACTTTCGATAAGACGGTTTACCAGCAGCTGGCGGCGGAGGGGGAGGAGATATTAAAAGACGACCAACTGGCCAGCCGCAGCCTGGTGCTCAAACCGGGAACGGAGATGAGTCTCACCATGCCGCTGGATGAACAGGCGCAGTATGTTGCCGTGGTGGCGCTGTTCCGGGCGCCGGATCTGACGAAAAACGACTGGAAGCTGGTGCTTGCCCGTGAGGATCTTGACCCGGACCGCGCGCGCGTCATTGAGGCCAGCCATCATCAACTTGTTCTGCAACCGCGGAAGGAGAAGTGAGAAACGCGCTGCGTAATTTTATATTCCATAAATAACCTCACGGACGCCATGATGGCCAAACCTGATTTTATTTAAGGTTTGGCCTGTCGGGGAATCATTTAACCGTGGGCAGATCGCTATATCGGGTGGTGTATCGCGGGGAGAGCATTTCCCGCTTCATCTGCCACGGTTGCTGGATACCCTGGCCGGCGAAGTAAAGCGTCCCACGTCCGTCCTCAGCATTCAGGCGGTCCAGCACCTCCATCAGTTTTTGGCTATTTTTTCGTGGCGCATTTTCGTCAAACAGATTAAGTTGCGCGACGCCCTGGCTATAAAAATCGCCCAGCATCACCCCGGCTTTCTGGTACCGACAGCCACTTTGCCAGATGGCATCCAGACAACGCGTCGCGGCGGCGATAATATCTCTGCTGTCCTGCGTTGGGGTAAGCAGGGTGACCGAGGCATTATTGGCGTAATACCGTTCATCAGGCGCGAAGGGCGACGTTTTTACAAAGACAGAGATAAACCGGCAGTATTGATGTTCCTGACGAAGTTTCTCTGCAGCCCGGGAAGCGTAACTACAGATGGCCTGGCGCATTTCTTCGTACTCGGTGATGCGATGGCCGAACGAACGGGAACAGATAATCTCTTGCTTTACCGGGGCAAACTCTTCCAGCTCGAGACAGGGCTCGCCGCGTAATTCACGGACGGTTCTTTCCAGTACGACATTAAAGTGTTTCCTGATGAAGCGGATATCCGTGTCAGCCAGCTGCAATACCGTCCGGATCCCCATCGTTTCAAGCCTCTTCGCTATGCGTCGACCCACTCCCCAAACCTCTTCCACCGGTAGCGCCGCCATCAATTTTCTTTGCCGCTCCGCATTCGACAGGTCAACCACGCCTCCTGTCTGCTGTTGCCAGCGTTTTGCCGCATGATTCGCCAGTTTAGCCAGCGTTTTTGTCTGGGCTATTCCGACGCCCACCGTCAGGTGTGTGCGTTGCCGCACCGTGGCTCTGAGCTCATGTCCAAATTCGGTAAGAACGCGGCAGTTACGCACGCCGGTAAGATCGCAAAAAACTTCATCAATGGAGTATTTTTCACAGCGAGGCGACATCTCTTCAAGCGTCGTCATTACCCGGTTGGACATATCGGCGTAGAGTTCATAGTTGCTACTGAAGCAAACCACGCCATGATGTCTGAAGATATCTTTTTGTTTAAAGTACGGTTCACCCATTTTCACAAACGGTTTGGCTTCCGCAGAACGTGAAATCACACACCCGTCATTATTGGACAAAACAACCACCGGGCGGCCGCGTAAGTCCGGGCGAAAGACGGTTTCACAGGAAGCATAGAATGAGTTCACATCACACAGGGCAAACACGATCAGCCCGCCGATTTCACGATGTAGGTCACCACGCCAAAGATTTCCAGACACTCTTCACTGCCTGGCATAATCGGCTGGTAGGCGGGATTATCAGGTTTTAGCATGACAACAGGATGTAACTGGAGGCGCTTAACCGTGAATTCCCCATCCACTGCGGCAATAACGATGCTGCCATGGACGGCCTTGCGGGAGCTATCCACCACCAGTAAATCACCATCACCAATGCCAGCGCCAATCATTGAGTCACCGCTTGATTTCACAAAGTAGGTGGCGCCAGGATGCTGAATCAGCAGTTCATTCAGGTCGATACGCCGTTCAACATAATCCTGCGCGGGGCTAGGAAAACCGCAGGGAACAAGATCGCTGAACAGGGGGAGTGCCACGATCTGGCGTAGTTCGGTTAGTGTGAAAAACTGCATGATGATCACCGATTATCTTTACTGTATGTATATACAGTATTGTAGATCGATGGCAGAGATCAAGAGGGTCGTACCTTATCAAAACCTGCGCCAGCGCCCGGCAGGCGGGGGGTTTTATGTCTGAAGCCGATTGATAAACAATAGATTACCTCATCGCTAATATTAGCGACTGCGCCGTTTAGCTGGCGAAAATAGCGCGACGATTTTATGTAAAAACAATCTGAATATGACTGAGGTAAAGGATCTGATATTAACGAGACAGGGGATGTCTGAGCGATTAACGACCAGGGATTGCTCACCGGCCGACCGTATGCAAGAGCAGGCCGGTGAGCAAATGGCTGTGATGGCAGTTCGCAGCCGCGGTTATTTTAAAGCGTCCGGGCCGGTTTAAACATATTTCTTCGCGCCAGGAGACTATTTTCAGACTTACCTCATTACCGTTTCTAATAAGTCAAACCAGTAATTAACGCCTGTTAAGAAAGCTCCACTACTAATAATGACGGTATAAAGATGAACAAAAGCACAGAGTTGAATAATTAAGAGTATTCCTGGGTGAAATCTCGGGCAGAGAGATGACTTCTGATAAATATTCAGGATAATTTATTAATCTTAAGGAATTAGCCCCGCGGCTGCCTGCACCATAAAGGAATCCATATGGTTAATCGGATATCGATCCTGTCATCTGTCGACAGCTCCTCGTTATTATTCTGGAAATTCAGCGGGCAGGAGAAACTGTCCGAACCTTTCCTCTTTCAGGTCGATTTACTCAGCCAGGATTTTGCTATCGACCGTCAGGCCATGCTCGGCAAAAACATGACGGTGGCGGTTCCCGGCCAATGGGGACAGGAGCGTTATCTTTCCGGCAAAATCACCGCCGTTACCGTACGCGCCGAAGATCTTGGCGAGACGCGCTACGCCGTCTATCAGACCACGCTGGAACCCGATTTCTGGCCGATGATGCGCGACCGCAACTTCCGTATTTTCCAGCAGCAGCGGGTGCCGGATATCGTGGCCAAACTGTTTAGCGAGCATAACGTTAAGTTTGAGGACAAACTTACGCGTAGCTACCGGCAGTGGGATTATTGTGTGCAGTATGCGGAAAGCAGCTTCCATTTCATCAGCCGTTTGCTGGAGCTGGAAGGTATTAGCTATCTGTTCCGCCACGATAAAGACGGCCATACCCTGGTGCTGATGGATGACTATCAGCAGGCTGAATCCTTCCCCGGTTATGAAACTATTCCCTGGCATGCGCAGCCGGGCGGCGGCGCGGTCGGCGAAGAGGGCATCAGCCAGCTGATGGCGAGCCACGTCGTCACGCCGGGGCTTTACAGCACCGATGACTATGATTTTCGCAAGCCCCACGCCTGGATGCTGCAAACGCTGCAGAATCCGGTCTCGCCGACGCCGGGCAAAATCGACGTTTACGACTGGCCGGGGCGCTTTATGGAGCACGGCGACGGCGAAGCCTACGCCCGTATTCGTCAGCAGTCCTGGCAGGCCGAACAGCAGCAAACGCAGGGTATCGCCACCGCGACCGGTATCGTCCCGGGACACACGTTTACCCTGACGCATGCGCCTAACATGGCTGATAACGCTAAATGGCTGGTGGTGGGCGCCCGCTATGATTTTGAAGAGAATCAGTATGCCTCCGGCGGCGGAAATACCGCGCAGCACCGCATCGCATTCACCGTTATTCCCGCCGCGACGCCATTTGTCCCCGCGTCAAGGACCGACTGGCCGCGCACCTACGGGCCGCAAACCGCCCGCGTGGTAGGGCCGAAAGGAGAATCGATCTGGACCGATAAATATGGCCGGATTAAGGTGAAATTCCACTGGGACCGCGAAAGCCAGGGCGATGAAAATAGCTCCTGTTGGGTGCGCGTTTCCAGCGCCTGGGCCGGCCAGGGTTACGGCGGGGTGCAGATCCCACGCGTCGGTGATGAAGTGGTGGTGGACTTTATTAACGGTGAGCCGGACCGGCCGATTGTCATTGGCCGCGTCTATAACGAAGCCAGTATGCCGCCGTGGGCGCTACCGGCGGCAGCCACGCAAATGGGCTTTATGAGCCGCTCAAAGGATGGTTCGCCGGACAACGCCAACGCCCTGCGTTTTGAAGATAAACCCGGCGAAGAGCAGCTCTGGCTGCACGCCGAGCGCAACATGGATACTGAAGTCGAAAACGACGAGACCCATGATGTCGGCAATAACCGCACCAAAACCGTCGGCAAAGACGAAACCAGCCATATCAAACAGAACCGCACCCGCACGGTGGATGGCAATGAAAGCGTTACCGTCGGCAAAGATCGCAGCAAAACCATCAATGGTAATGAAACCACCACCGTTGAGCAGAACCGTACCGAAAGCGTGAAGGGGAATGAGACCCTAAGCGTTGAGCAGAACCGCGATGAAACCATCAGCGGCAACCATACCACCACGGTGAAAAGCGACCATACCGCGACCGTCGAAGGCAAGCAGTCACTGACGGTCGTACAGGATCGCACCCGCCAGGTGCAGGGTAACGAAAGCGTCAGCGTCCAGCAGAACCGTAACGTGCAGGTCACCGGCAATCAGACGCTGGGAGTGACCGGCAATCACGATATTTCCGTGACCGGTAAGCAAACGCAGACCATCACCAGTAAGCAAGAGGTGACGATCGGCGCCGGGCGTACCCTGAGCATCACCGGCGGTGATACCCGCTTTACGCAAGGGAGCGTAACCGACAGCGCTACCGATACCGTACATATCAACGTGGGCGAAAGCGGCATTCTGATAAGTAACGGCAGCGTGGAGATTACCGCTGGCGGGTCGACGATCACCATTAACGCCGCTGGCGTGATGGTGAATGGTAAAAAGATTGAGCTCAATGCCTGACAGGGAAAGGGAATGAACGCGGCGAAGAATCCGACCGAAAAAGTAATGAGCGAGCTTGAGCTTAGCTGGCTGGACGCCAGCGAGCAGGCGGAACAGATCCGCTTATTTATCTGGCGGACGCCTGCCGGCGGCGAGTCGCTGCTTGATGGTTTTATCGCGCTGCAGCAGCATCCTGAAGGCCGCTCGCTGCCGGATCTGCTGCTGGGGTTAACCACGCCGTTCGAGACCGGCTATGGCTACAGCGAGGCGCTCGGGCGCGAGTTTGTGGAACACTACGAAGCGACGCCGGATGCCGCTATATGGGATGCCGAACGCTTTCTCCCAACCTATAGCCCGGCGCAGTTGCGGCAGATGCTGCAGGATTTTGCGACGACATTTCATGACGATTTACGTTATCTGGTGTTGGTGCTGAAACCCTCCGCCGTCAGCGATGAAAAGGCGTTGAACCGCTGGTTGAACGGCTGGCTGGCGCAGGAGGCGTGCAACGCCAGACTGTTACTTATCGACACGCTTGAGCAACCGATTTGGCAGCCGCTGTATGAGGCGCATCCGCGCAGGGTACGGCTGCTGACCGATGACGTCGACAGTATGAAAGTGATGCATCAAACCGCGCGCGGGCAGAGCGATCCGAATCCCGATCGCCTGTTGTTTCGCCGCTATCTGGCTGATGCCATGCTGCTGCTGGAAAAAGGCAGCGCCGCGCAGGTGGCCGCGCGCGGCGGTATGGCGCTCGGCGTCGCCCAGCGCTGCGGTTGGGCCGACCAGCAGGCGATGATGCATAACCTGATCGCCGGCGGTTGGTTGAAAGGTAACGATCATCAACGGGCCGTCGATCACTACCGCCAGGCGCAAAACATCAGCGGCGAAATTGCCGACCCGGCGCTTAAAGGACAACTGCGTACCCAAAGCACTTTTGGCGAGGCCGGCGCCTGGTTCGCGCGTAAAGAGTATCTCCAGGCGGCGAAAGTCTATCGCCGGGCGGCGGGCGAAGCGCAAACCATTCCACACCCGGTATTTGCCGTAGAAGGCTGGCGGATGTCCGGTTTTTGTCTCAACCTCGCCGGGCACCGGGCAAAAGCGATGGAGGAGTATGCCCACGCCATCCAGGCGGCGGAGCCGATCCCACGGCAAGAGCGCGCCCAGACCACGCTGACGCTGGCATTCCAGGATCTGCTGCGCATCCATGATAAACGACGGACCGAGGCGCTTGAGGCCTGCGCGACACGCTGGCAAAGCGAAAAACAGCGCTTAATCCAACAGGCGGAAGACCGCTTGCCGCGGCAACCCGCCGTCGAACAGGTAAAACGCGTGGACCGGCAGTTACAGCTACAGCTGGAAGCCGCGTTCGCGCTAATCCGCGAAGCGCGGGAAAAACTGATCCGCGGCGGCGATGACAGCTTTCGTCGCGTGATCCGCCTGGCGCGGGAGAAGCTGCATCCGCACTGGAACGGTCTGCCGGAGATCGCCCACCCCTTTGATGCCCCGCCGGGTGAATGGCAAAGCCTGCCTGCCTGGGGAAATACCGATGCATCATCCACTGAAAATGCAGGGAGCAACCCGCTATGAAGACCCGGATTATTATTATTGTTGCCGTGACGCTGCTGGCAATTCTGTTTTTAAGCCTTTCGGACGGCGGGTTCGCCACCGAAGTGCGCACCTTCCTGCGCGCGCTGCTGCGCGCCATGTTCTGAGGCGCGTCTGATGCACTCCGGGGCTCACTTCGACCCGCAGCTTGGCCTGGATATCCATACTTATCCCTGGCCGCTGCCGACGCCGCATATCGGCATCGTTTTCGACGTGTTTGATTATCTGCCGCTGCTGGGCACAACCGTACACGTCAACAGCATCAAGCGCGCCAGCGCGGGGACCGGCGGTATTGCGGTACATATTCCGGTCGGCGGCGTGTGGGTGCCGCCGCTGCGCGCGCCCGGCGGCCCGCAGATGGAAGACGAGCTGTTTATGGGCAGCAAAACCGTCGCCGTCGATGGTGAACCGTTTTCCCGCATCGGCATGCCGGTACTGAGCTGTAACATCCTCGGAATGGTGCCGCCGTTCCGCCTGAAGCGGCTGAGCAAGCCAAAGCCGCTCTCGCTGACGCTGCCGCTGACGTTTAACCTCGCGATTCCCAACAACGTGATTGTCGGCGGGCCGCCAACCATCAACCTGATGGCGCTGCTGATGCGCGCCGGGTTAAGCGGGTTGGGCAAGGGGTTGAAGAAAGTTAAAAAAACGCCGCAGTGGCGGCTGTTTATGCGGCGGTTTAAAAAGCTGCGCCAGAAGCTGTTTCGCAACATGGATCCCGGCGTCCTGAAATGCCGGGTGCTACGCGCCGAACCGGTTGATATCCGCGACGGTAGCGTGAGCCTGGAGCATGAGGATTTTCTGTTACCCGGCCGCCTGCCGCTGGCGTGGACGCGAAGCTACTCGTCGGCGGATCTCGATGAAGAAGGGGTGTGCGGTTACGGCTGGTCAACCCCGGCGGACACCCGCCTTGAAATACTGACCGATGAAGGCGTCGCGGTGCTGACTCAGCCGGAAGGGATGACGCTGTTTGCGGCGCTGCCGCAGTCCGATGGCCGCGAGCAGGGTATTGTCGGCCTGCCGGACGGCAGCCGCCTGTGGCGGGAAACCCGCAATGGCGAATGCTTCTGGCATGTTGAGCAGGAAGGGAGCGCGCGGCTGCAGTTTCGCGGTAAGCGCGGGCCGCTGGCGATTTACCGGCTGGCGGACCGTAACGGTAATGGCTGGCAGTTCGACTGGCAGGGGCGCGAGCTTGAGCGTATTCGCGAGTTCAGCACGCGCGGCATGAGCGGCAGGGAGATCCTCGTCACCTGGCAGGATGGCCGCCTGCGGGGGCTACGCCTGCGCAACGCGCTGGATGACGAAATCACGCCGCTGACCCGCTATGAATACGATAGCGATAATCAATTGAGCGCGGAGATCGATGCGCTTTCGCATCCGCGGCGCTTCTACTATCAACAGCGCCATATGACCAGCCATGTCGACCGTAACGGCCAGGGCTTCCACTACCAGTTCAATGACGAGTGGCGGGTGGTTCACGCCTGGGGTGACGGCGGCGTATGGGATTACCATTTCGCCTGGCACGACTTGCTCAACGAAGTGGAAATCACCGATTCCAACGGCCATGTAACGTCTGTCAGCTTTGATGATAACGGCCTGCCGGTTTCGGAGATCGATCCGACCGGCGGCAATACCGTCTTCCACTACGATGATTTTGGCCGCACCGTCGAACTCATTGAGCCGGACGGCAGCACGCGTCGTTGGGAGTATGATGAACAGGGGCGAATGATCGCCGAACATCTGCCGGACGGTAGCCAGATTCAGGCGGCCTACAATGAAGACGGCGATGTGCTGACGCTGATTGATGAGAAAGGCGCCTGCTGGCGTTCGGACTATGACGAACGCGGCAACCTGCTGGCGGGAACGGACCCTACCGGCGTCACCTCGCGCTATCAGTATGATGAGTACGGGCAGCTGAGCGCGGCGGACGTGCCGGGTTCCGGGCAGAGTCGCTATCGCTATGATCGGTTTGGTTTTTTGCAGGCGCTGAGCCAGGCCAGCGCGGGAACCACTCAACTGCGGCATTCCGCGCGCGGCACGCTGCTGGAGCGTATTGACGCCGGCGGCGGCAGCAGCCGTTTCCACTGGGACAGCAAGGATAGGCTGGTGGCGATGGTCAATCCGCAGGGCGGCGAAATTCGCGTCGCTTACGACCGGGAAGATTCACCGCTTCACTTCACCGATGAAGCCGGCCAGATAACCCGTTTTCGTTATAACCGCACCGGAATGCTGGCCGCCTGCGAGACGCCGGATGGCGCGACGCTTGGCTATCAGTACGACCTGGAAGATCGCCTGCTGGCGGTGATCAACCAGAAAGGTCAGCGCTGGCAGCTGGACCGCGACGCGCTGGGGCGCATCGCCGCGGAGACCGATTACTGGGGACAGGTAACCCGTTATGGCTGGGATAAAGGCAACCGGCTGATCAGCCGTGAGGATCCGCTGGGGCGGCTGGTGCGCTACGGTTACGACCGCGGCGGGCGGCTAAGCGAGCGGCGCAGCGGCGATACCCTGCAGGCGAAGTATCATTACGATCCCTGCGGACGGATGGTGCTGTGTGAGAATCCGTGGCGGCGGCTGGCGTGGCGCTATGATGACGCCGGGCGGGTGCTGCTGGAGGAGCAGGACGGTTTTCAGCTGCATTATGGCTATAACGAGCGCGGCCTGCTGGTCTCCCGGCGCAGCGACAGCGGTCATCAGGTGCGTTACGCCATGGATGAGTATGACCGGCTGAGCCAGATCCAGCTGAATGACGATGCGCCAATCGTGCTGGGTTACGATGAGGCCGGGCGGCGGGTCAGCGAGCAGCTGTCGGCGGAGGTGACGCGTCATTTCACCTACAACCGGCTCGGCCAACTGACATCGCAGCAGGTGTTGCAGAATGATTTACCGCTGTTCGCCAGCGGCTTCAGCTGGGATAGGCTGGGTAACCTGACCCGGCGCGATGACAGCCTGTGGGGCAGCGATCGTTACGCTTACGATCCGGTGGGGCGCTTGACGGCCCATACCGCGCCGGACGGTACGCTGCGGCAGTTTGTGCAGGATGCGGCGGGCAGCCACCTGCAGACGCAGACCCGGGCGGTGAATGAGAGCGCCGGGGGCTGGTTCCGCGAGGGGCAGCAGCGCGGGGTGCGTTATGTATTCGATCGCGCGGGCGAGCTGCGACAGCGGCGCGATGTCCGGCATAACGGCGAGAAAGAGGATTTCAGCTGGGACGATAACCGCCAGCTGGTGGCGGTGCGCAAGGGCGAGCGGCTGGTGCGTTACGGCTATGACGGGCTGGGGCGCCGGGTGTTCAAGCAGACGGCGGAAGAGACGCGCTGGTTCTACTGGCAGGGCGACGCGCTGGCGGGGGAAACGGTCACTATCACCCGCGAACCGCTGGCGGCACAGAGCATTTTTGATACCGGCAGCCGGCTGCAGCGGCAGAAAGCGCAGGAAACGCTGTTCAGCAGTATGCGCGAGTACGTGTACTATCCGGGAAGTTTTCAGCCGCTGGCGCTGCTGACGCAGGAAGCGGGCAGGAAGGAGAGCTGGCACTATCATTGTGACCCGAACGGCGCGCCGGTGCGCCTGACGTCATTACAGGGCGAGATAGTGTGGTCAGAGAAGACGGGGGTATGGGGAGAGAAAGGGGAGGTCTACGCCGATCGTATCAGCAACCCGCTGCGTTTTCAGGGCCAGTATTTTGACGCTGAAACGGGGCTGCACTATAATCGACATCGTTACTATGATCCTGAAATTGCGGGATTTATTAGCCAGGATCCGATTGGATTAGCCGGCGGGCTGAATGTTTATCAGTATGCGCCGAACCCGCTGGGTTATATAGATCCAAAAGGTTTAACACCGAAGACATTGTATCATTATACGACCGAGGAGGGGATGAATGGGATTATGGAAAGTGGGACTATTCGCGCCTCATCAGGTGATATACATGCGCGTTTTGGTGAGGGGCAATATTTTACAGATATTACACCAGCCATGATCGGCGGAAGGACATTAAAAGATGCTTCAGGGACAGGTAAAATGTCTCTGGGCCAACTGGCAAGTAACATATATGGTGATTCCAGAAAGTTGAATGGTATTACTCATTTTGTAGAAATAGATGTAACTGGGCTAAATGTCACAGAACCAAGAAAAAATACATTTAGAGTTGCAAATACAGGAGAACTGAATGTTTCGGATAGAATCGTCAGCAGTGGAAAGTCCACAAGTTGTGGTTGAATATTATAAGTCTAATGCGGAATTTACGTCTGGGGAAGGCATCCTGTATACAGAGTTTATGGGGGAAATTGCCACAAGACAGATAAGTGTTTTGGATAGCTTATATTACCCATCAGCCTCGTTGAGTGATGAAAATGATAAAATAGGTTTCCTTCTTTATGATGGAAAAAAAAGTGAATTAGAACTATCTGATTCACAGATTATATCAAAAGACGAATTTGAGGCTGTGTGGTTAATAGCTATGAATGATCACAAAGAAAAAGAAATCATTCAATATGTAACTGGAGATGCTGCTGTCCCATTAAGTTCTGCCACTATCATTGCTCATATAGTTAATAACAAAGGGAAATGGGGGAAAGGATTTGTTTTATCATTATCAAAAAAATACCCAGCAGCCAAGAAGGTTTATTTGGATAAATATTCTAACACATCAGATTTAACTTTGGGTGATATACAGTTCATATCTGTAGATGAAAAGGATAGAATATTTGTGGCTAATATGGTTTCTCAAGATGGGATAAGAAAAAACTATGCTGATAAAAAACAATATTTATCATATCACGCACTTGAGGAATGTCTTGAAAAACTATCGGAGTTTGCATTGATTAATCGATTGGTTGTACAAATGCCAAAAATTGGAGCTGGATTAGGTGGCGGAGATTGGAAGCATATTGAGAGTTTAATACAAAAACATTTATGTTATAAATTAATTAAATGTACTGTTGTGATATTGTGATTCCCAGAGCGGGGTACCTTATTTTTTTTTACAGCTGTATCTGGATAGGCGGGATATTAAAGTGAATTTATCATAATATATTCGCTCTTTAAATATTCTAAGTCCGGTGATATTAACAACTATCCTGTAAGTTTTCAGCTGTTGGCGCTGCTGACGCAGGAAGCGGGCAGGAAGGAGAGCTGGCACTATCATTGTGACCCGCTGCGTTTTCAGGGCCAGTATTTTGACGCTGAAACGGGGCTGCACTATAATCGACATCGTTACTATGATCCTGAAATTGCGGGATTTATTAGCCAGGATCCGATTGGATTAGCCGGCGGGCTGAATGTTTATCAGTATGCGCCGAACCCATTAAGCTGGATCGATCCGCTGGGACTAAAATGTGGCTTCGCGGAAAAGGACAATATAACCCAAAGGTGGGTAAATAAATTAACAGGTAAAGCTCCGGCTGAAATAGACTCCCTTTTAACATCTAAAGGTTGGACGAAGATCTATCCACAAGCTGGTAGGCCTGAGGCTATTCAACATATACAATATGTGAAAACGACAAAATCTGGTACAACATATAAATTAGATTATCATCCTGGTGGTAACGCAAAACAACAAAATATTCATGGAAATGATTACTGGAAGGTTTATAGGACTAATAGTGAAGGTGAGGATATCGTATATGGACGTATAGGTCATGGTGGTTTTGAAAATTAAGATCTAATAAAGGACTCTCCTGTTTATGTCGACGGTGTATTAGTAAATGGTGGGATGTAAAATGTTTGATTTTTCTGCAGAAATAAAACCATTTCATTCGTTAGGCGATGTGCTGTTAAATACAAATATATCTGTCTATCTTGCTGAAATGTATGCTGACCATTGTGTTGAGTACAAAGAGTATCTTCTACCTGATGCGAGTAAGAGATTTTCCTATGTATTGGATGATACTTTAACTATATCAACCGAACCTGATGGAAATATATTTTCTATTGGATGCAATCAAAATTACAAAGGGTTATACAAAAACTTATTATATGCCGGTCAAGAATTTGGTGAGATAAAAAAACTCACTTATCGGCAAAGAATATTTAATGGTTCCATTATTATAGACGAGGATTTTGGCATTCAATTTATATTACCCTCACCATTTGATGAGATAGCTGACAGTATAGATAACATTCCGTCCGACTTGAAATTGAATGAAATATATATAGGGGATTTTTCATTTTGGAATCCATGTAAATAACAAAGCAAAGCCGGGTAATAAATTAACTCTTCCCGGCCTTTATAGCAACGCTGCGCTTTGGGAACTCTATCTTAGAGCTTAGATTGGTGCGGGTTGACGGTACGATTGGCCCAGGGGATAGGATTGTTCGTCTGATCCGATTGGATTAGCCGGTGGGCTGAATGTTTATCAGTATGCCCCGAATCCGCTGGGATGGGTGGATCCGTGGGGGCTGAGCGCTGATGATTTAATCAGATACAAGCCATATGATTCTTTAAATGCTCAGCCAGGGGCTAGAAGTACTGCAATATCTAGAGCATGGGTCCATGAGAAAGCGTTATTACAAAACGGTGGGGTTGGAACACGCAATTGGAGTAGTGAAGAAAGAGATTTAATTTTGAAAACATCCAATAAAGATCTTACTTCAGTAATGTCAAGGGCTGGCTATACAGGACATCATATAAATTCAGTTGAAGGAAACGGTTCATTAGGTGCAAAATGGCAAGGAGATCCAAGAAATATTATATTCTTACAAAATCATAACCATCCCAGTGGATTTAATGAACATGTTCATGGACTGAGGGGGCATAGAGGTAATACTCAAAACGTTACAAATGGACGTTTGATAGATAGAGAATCCACATCAAGAATGCGAAGTAAATGTGAGGGGTAGAGTAAATATGACTATTGATAGCTCATTACAAAATTTCATTGAGACATTTCAGAAGAGCAAAAGAAGTATGGGTGTAATGTCCTACTCTGAAGAAAATTTAGGCTGCTCGAACCATGATATTCCTTTACATGGGGATATGTTGTATTTTTATGAACATACTATCCTTGAAGATAAACCCACCTTTGGTGGCGATTTTTTCATTCAGATAATTGAAATGTATGACTTAGGCAATATACAGTCAGGCTGGCTTATACCAAATGGAACAAATGATTGGGATAAGAACTATGTAATCTTTGCAGAACGTAATGGCGACGTTCTGTTTTGTGATGTATTAGACGATAATTCAGCCGTATATGGAAGTGTGCAAAAAAAAGTATATAAATTAACTAACACACTAGGGGACTTTTTGGGTACATATTCCGCTCTGATTGAATTAGAAGAGAGCGAATTTGAATGTGATACCACGGATGATGATTTTAATTATAAAAATGAATATTTGCTTAGGGTGAAGGAAGTTCTAAGTAATAATCTTCCAACTGAATTGGTAGATAATTATATGTGTTTTTTCTTTGGCTAGGTGCATTTTTTTGCCATACTTTATATCAGCCGGTAATCTAAATTCTCCGGCTTTATTTTAATCTTAGGTTAATGTAGCTGTATGATAGGAGCAACTGGCCTGAAGAAAAATGTTGTATCGCTCATCATTGTTAATGTATTTTAAAGATGTCGAGATACAGATGAATATGAAGAATAAAATATAAGTAGTGTATATCCTAACAACAAGTCACGAGAGAATTAATTATTTTTATGATAGTGTCATGAATGATTTTGACTCATTAACTAATAATGGTTCAACCGAAAAGTTGAAGGGGTTAGCTATGGTTATAAATTAAAAAATAAAATCACGTGATGATAAATGATTATATTGAAAAATTTAGAAGATAAGTTTAATAAGATTAGTTCCGATAGTGAAAACTATATTATGTCATATAGTGATAGTGTTAGACTCAACGAAACTAAAGTAGTAGTTAGTAAAGGTGCATTATATAATATTCGACCCTACGAAATCGAACGAGCTGGATTTAAGATAGGTAAGAAACTTAATAAATTACCTGCAAATGTAAAAAATACACACATCTATCACTTTGATAGTCTGGAACGTATATCGTTAATAGAAATATTTGGACAGGCATCAAATATAATTAACAAAGAGTTTTGTATCTATGAAGGTGATAACTTAGAAAGGATTTATTTTACCAGTGCCGGTATGCTGCGAAACATCTCTTTGTCAGTATACAATGATGGATTGATTGAAAAAGATTTCAATTGGGGGATGTAGGGTGCAGTGTATCTGATTATGTTTATGAAGACTCAATTCTTAAGAAAATATATGTTCAGCAAAAAGAACATGCAGAATCATCTTTTACAGAATTTGAAGTTGTATTTTCGTATAAAAATGCGATCATCGATACCATTAAAAATGTATTTCCTAATGGTTATGAAGAACAACGTTATCCTGCACGCTGAATTAGCTAATTAAATAACAGCCTGTGGGGCAGCAATCGTTACGCTTACGATCCGGTGGGGCGTTTGACGGCCCATACCGCGCCGGACGGTACGCTGCGGCAGTTTGTGTAGGATGCGGCGGGCAGCCACCTGCAGACGCAGACCCGGGCGGTGAATGAGAGCGTCGGGGGCTGGTTCCGCGAGGGGCTGCAGCGCGGGGTGCGTTATGTATTCGATCGCGCGGGCGAGCTGCGACAGCGGCGCGATGTCCGGCATAACGGAGAGAAAGAGGATTTTAGCTGGGGCGATAACCGCCAGCTGGTGGCGGTGCGCAAGGGCGAGCGCCTGGTGTTCAAGCAGACGGCGGAAGAGACGCGCTGGTTCTACTGGCAGGGCGACGCGCTGGCGGGGGAAACGGTCACTATCACCCGCGAACCGCTGGCGGCACAGAGCATTTTTGATACCGGCAGCCGGCTGCAGCGGCAGAAAGCGCAGGAAACGCTGTTCAGCAGTATGCGCGAGTACGTGTACTATCCGGGAAGTTTTCAGCCGCTGGCTCTGCTGACGCAGGAAGCGGGCAGGAAGGAGAGCTGGCACTATCATTGTGACCCGAACGGCGCGCCGGTCGCCTGACGTCATTACAGGGCGAGATAGTGTGGTCAGAGAAGACGGGCGTATGGGGAGAAAAAGAGGAGGTCTACGCCGATCGTATCAACAACCCGCTGCGTTTCCGGGGCCAGTATTTTGACGCTGAACGGCTGAATACCTTACTTACCTCTCACGCGGCGTCGCCTTCTTACTACTGTACATCGCTTTATCTGCACTGTTCAGCAATGTATCGGCATCCGCGGCATCGTGAGGGAAAAGCGCAATGCCGATGCTGCCGGAAATCGTAATAACATGCTCGTGGATCAAAAATGACTGGGTTAGCGCATTGCTGATCTTTTCCGCCGTTTGTCGGGGGAGCGGATCGTTTGCCTTTAAACCGGGGAGCAGAGCGATAAACTCATCGCCGCCGAGGCGGGCCACCGTATCACCTTCTCGTAAAACGCTTTGTAGACGGAACGCCACCAGCCGCAGCAGTTCGTCACCCACGGCGTGGCCGTAAACGTCATTCACTGGCTTAAAGCGGTCGAGATCGATAAAAAGCAGCGCCACTTCTGTCTCATTGGCAATGGCCTGAGTAATCGCCAGCTCCAGGCGATTTACCAACAGTCTGCGGTTTGGCAATCCGGTCAGCGCGTCGAAATTGGCATGCAGCCAGACCACCTGCTCCCGCTGTTTACGGTCGGTGATATCGCGAATAAACGCGGAGAAAATCTGCTTGCCTGATTGTTGATGCGGCCAGATCGACAGCTCGATAGGGAACTTGCCTTTAGTGCGATGCAGGGCGGTAATTTCGATGGTGCGATTAAGGATATTCGACGGCTGAGCCGCCTGAAAGCGCATTAAACCACGCGCGTGCTGCTCGCGAAACTCTTCCGGCACGATCATCTCGCCCAGGTTGTTGCCGATAGCCTCCCCTGCGGACCAGCCGAACATTCTTTCCGCTGCCTGGTTCCAGTTAATCACCACCCCAGCATGATTGATGGTAATCACCGCATCCTGTGCAGTCTCAACCAGCTGTCGATGGTTCTCCTCGCTTTCGGCCAGCGCTCGCTGCATCGACTCAATCTCGCTGATGCTCTCCTGTAGCTCACGATGCATTTCCGCAAGCGAAAGCGAGAAAAAGCGAATACGCTCTTCTACTGACATATTTTTCATTTCGGCGTACAGATCGCTGGCGCTACGTGGAGACATAAGGCGTTCCTGATGAATCGAAGAGAATATTCAACCAATTTAGCAATAAGTGTAGTTAAAAAAAGATCCGCTGCTGACATCTCGGCTATTTTATCTATTAAATAAAATCTATTGTAAATTTGTTCAGATTTAAATTTAACGCTTAGTTACAGATGGATCATATTCCGGCGGTAATAATCCGCACTCTTTATAAAGCGTATTAAGGACAATTTATCGTGAATACTTTCTTGCGTAACACCCTGGCCGCCGTAGTGATGACTGCGGGTCTTTCCGTTGCCGCTCAGGCCGCGACGACAGCCGAAGTGCCGCCGTTATCCCAGGACCCAGTGGTGCAACATCTCAAGCTGAGCAACGATCAGGTCAGCAAAATTCAGGCCCTGCGTCAGGAGCTGGAAACAAACCTCAAAAATATCAAAATTGGTGGTTACCAGGATGGTGCTCTGGTGGATGTGATTCAGTCCGGTAAATGGGACGATGCGAAAGTAAAACAGCAGCTAGCCGCTTTTGCGCAATTGGATCAGCAGACGCGTTATTACCGCGTGAAGTATTACTTCGGCATTAATCAGGTGCTGACGGCTGAACAACGTGAGCAGGTAAAAAAAGATCTGCAGCAGGCTCTCAACTAAGCAATGTCCTAATGCTCCGCTGTCCGGCGGAGCATTGATAGTGACTTTCCTCAATGAAAAGACAAGGGTGTCATCATGAAGAAGTTTCTCTTTATTGCGCTGGGAATGGCCGCGTTGTTTAGCCAGGCTGGCGTCGCCGGGACTAAAACGTTGGTTGATTATGGCGTCGTACAGGAAAGCCATATTATTAGCACTCCGCATCAGCGCCAGCCGCTTCGTACGCTCGCGGCAGGAACGCTGGGCGGCGTGGTCGGCCATCAGTTCGGCAACGGAAAAGGCCAGACGGCGATGACCGCCGCAGGCGCTCTGGCCGGAGCTGGCGCCTCTCGCTATCACCAGGATCGGCAGCAGGGCGCTCAGCAGGTTGAACTGTTAATCAAAACCAGTAGCGGTCAAGTGATACAGGTGCTACAGGGATACGACGGTCGGCTTATCTTCAACAAGGGAGATAAGGTGCGCATCCTGACGTCGGGAAATGATACCCGGGTGGATAAGTCGGTGTAACGCAGGTAAATGGGAGCCAATGCACTCCCGTTTGGCGTGACATGTTATGCCGATTTCAGCATATCAAAGCGGATTATCCGCGAACGTCCCAGCTCTTTCGCCCGATACAACGCGGCATCTGCGGCACGTAGCAGGCTGTCGCTTTGCGCGTGTTGCGGATAGCTGGCAATACCGATAGAAACATTCACCTGGCCTATATCCGTCAGCCCAGAGCGTAAAGTCATATTTCTCACGTTGTTGTAGATTTCAGTCGCGCAGGCTTCTGCGCTGGCCTCATCGCTGCCGGAAAGCAGTACCAAAAACTCTTCGCCGCCATAGCGGAATGCCATGCCAAGATCGCGTACCGCGCGCTGGATGATCGCTGCGACGTTTTTAATCACCAGATCGCCCGCCTCATGGCCGTAATTATCGTTAACCGCCTTAAAGTGATCGATATCGATCATCAGGCAGCTCAGCGGGCTGTTGTTGCGCACCGCCAGATTCATCTGCGTATGCAGCGCTTCCTCAAGATGATGGCGGTTTCGCAACCCGGTCAGAGAATCAAACAACGCTTTTTCCAGCAGAGCATTGCGCAGACGCTGGTTGGATAGCGCCAGGCCCAATGCTTCCGCCATGAGTTCAAGATAAGCGCGAGAGGGGGCTGTCTCACTAGTGACATTACGAAAAGAGAGCAGGCCAATGGCTTCACCCTGCGCGATCAGTGGAACGCACAATGATTGCTCGTTGCATTCTTGCGGCAGATGATAGCAGGCGATGTCCGGTTCGCCGTTAACCGGCGGATGGCTCAGGCCTCGACGTACTGCCCAGCACTTATCGGGATAAAACACGGCCGCCTCGTCCGGCGGCGAAAGCCACTGTGCGACGCAGCGCATTTGCCAGGGATCGGTATCAAGAATATACAGTCGGCCAGGAACGTCCGGCGCGATATTGGGGGCGAAAAGTTCAGCGACCTTCACCACATCCTCAAATGATTCACATCCCTGCAAGCGTTGAGTCATTCGCGCCAGCAGTTCACGAACGGCCCAGTCGGCATCGCGTTGTTGTTCAAGACGCTGGCGGGCAAGGCCATTTTCGCGAAAGATACGGATCGCCTGCGCCATATCGCCGATTTCATCAATCTGTTTGAAGTGTGGTGGTTCGACGGCATAATCCTGCGATGCCAGACGCTGTACCACATCGCTGAGTCGTACCACAGGGGTGAGCACCCGGCGTTTGAGAATAAAGCCGAGAACAAATAAAAACATCAAGGCGGTCAGGCCAACCATCGCTTCCGAAAGCGTCCGCCAGAGGCGTGATTTTTCAGTCGCTTGCTGCATGGCGTTGTTTGTTCGTCCTTCCAGCAGCAGGCGGAAATGATCGATTTGCGTTTGCACCCGCTCCAACTCCTGCTCATAAGGCTTACCGTAAACCTGCAAAATCGCCTCTTTCTCTTCGCCACGAGCGACGCGATCGATCGCGGTCTGCTGTTCATCTTGTAATTCATCGGCAATACGCAGACCATCGTGCAACAGCGCCAGTTCCTGCTGGCTGGCGCCAATGTCTTTTAGTTTAAGCAACCGATTTTCAATTGATTCGAGCGTTTGGATCTGCTGACGATACTGTTGCAGCGTCTCCGGTTGTTTTTCGATGACATACAGTCGCGTGAGGTCCGAAAGCTCCCACGCATCGCGTTCTACCTCATCGGCGAGACGAACGAACGTATCCCGTTGTTGTACAGCCTGGCGTTCAGCGCGATCGGCGCCGGAAGCCATTAGCATCGCCATACCGGATGCAATGGTCAGCCCTACGGTGATCCCGTAGGCCCAGTTAGTCATGGTGGCGATTCTCACCGGGTATTTCCTTGCAGGCAGATGAATGAGAAATGGGTATTTTTATTATAGAGCCCTGTAGCCAACCGGAAGGATCAGACGCGCGGTATGCGGGTGACGAGGTGATGTAGCGCCTGGGCATGCTGGCGCAATACAAGATACACATCGTTATCCAGAGCGCCATTTATAACATCAGCTTCTATAAGATGTAACGCCTCCTGATACGGCATGCCGAGCCGATACGGGCGATCCTCAACGAGCGCGGTAAAGATATCCGCAACGGCGATAATTCTGTCCGGAAGTTGTAAATAACGATGATTTAAATTCAGCGGGTAGCCGCTGCCATCGAGTTTCTCATGATGGTTAGCGGCCCAATCGATGATTTCCGCCAGATCGGTGAAATCTCGTAATATTTCACCGGTCATATAGCTATGCTCGCGGATCAATTGTGCTTCGTCATCGCTAAGTTCAGCCTGTTTTTCGAGGATCGCCAGTGGAATATATATTTTGCCGATATCATGCAAATAGCCGGCAATTTCAATTTTGCGGCACACCGGCGGCGGCAGATGCATATAGACGGCGAGGGCATAAGAAATTTCGCCAACCATGATGCTGTGGCTGGCGGTGAAACTACTGTAGGTATCGACAATTTTGGCGATCAACAAACAAATATCTTTTAGACCATCGATGTCAATATATACGTCATTAATCGGCCCGACGATCTCCAGCAACCGCTGAATATGCTCTGCTTGCATATGGCGCCAGAAGGTAGGATGTTGCGCCAGTTCGCATAGTCTATCGCAAAGTGGAGGATCGATGTCGCGATAGTCAGCGACAAAGCGGGCGATGAGAGCACTTTGTTGGTCCGGGGCAACGACGCCTTGCGAAGGGAGTAGACGCTCAAAACAGTCCGCGAAATAGACGATATGCTGCTCCAGATTGCCTTTGCGGCTTGGGCTGAAGTGGTGATCGCCAATAATAGGGCTGATAGGGGTAAAAGTATCCAGCCCGGCAAGCATCTGTACGCCACGGATTTGATGCGGGTCATAAAGGTTGTCTATTGCGTTTAGCGAATCAATGCGCCGCTTATCGCCAAGCACGCCGATATCATGTAGCAGCGCAGCCAGAAAGATGGTTTTTTGTTGCGGCGCAGGAAGATCCAACGCCAGCGATAATTTGTAGCTTATCAGCGCCGTGCGCTGTAGATGCAGATCCAGCCTTGGGTTGATAGCGTTAATGACGCGCGTGACCAGCATTAAAGCCGACTTTAAGGCAATACGCATTTTTCTCTCCGTCCATGCAATCCGCTGTTGCCGTTAATCCTGTGGCGCCGGCAAGCACGATCAAATCCCCCAGGCGCCTGACAAGTGAATCGACGCCAGACTCAAACGCCACCCACTTATGTGAACAACTCATTTTAGCTCACATAGTCGCTTTCATTGTGGTAATAGCGTGATGAATCTCTTCACAGTTTGATTCATATCTACCTGTGATAAGAACTGATTGCTTTTACATCACCTTTCGCGGCGCTGTAAGGGCGGGTTGGAGCATGTGCAAATCGGCTCTCCTGTTTTGTTCGCCTCTATTTGGCGAGGTGGCATTGGTCATGGAGTTTTATTGCCTGAAAAGGGCGAAAAATAACACTTATGGGACAATTTTATATTGTTGCAAACGTGACTATTAGTCTCAATTATATACTTTTGTCAGTATTCATCAGTAAGCATAAATAATCCTGTTCTTATTTATATTTCACAATAACTAAAATTTTAATGAGTCAGTGCATCCTGTAAATATTATTATCTACAGTGATGATTTTTAGTGAATGAATTCGATGCTTGAATGTTTGTTGACCGTTTGAGTTCGGGCTGTGATGTGCCGGGAGGGGGCGTAAACAGTGGCCTGCGTGAAGTTGTGTTTGTAAAATCGCCAGATAGCAGTTTAAGTTCATTCCTATATCGAAAAAAATCATTAGCGCGAAAATGATTATCAGCGTAAATATGAATGAACGGACTCCATTTTTACTTTACATTTTGTAACATCTGTGTATCTATTATGTATTTTAGCGTTAAGTGTAATTTTTTCTTGCTGCCGTGAATTTACCAGGATTACTATTGTCTTACTCGTTGTATCGCCTAATGACAGATGAAGGGACTCGTTTTTTCCTTAAGCGTTACCCTATATTTTAATGTTTACAGGAAAAACCATGTCTTGCGCCTTTAAAAAGAATCTACTGCTTCCCCGCTATTGGGTGACCTGGTTTGGCCTGGCCATTCTTTGGTTAATCGTCCAACTACCTTATCCCGTTTTACATACGCTCGGCACCAGCGCAGGGCGGCTATCGCGTCGCTTCCTGAAGCGTCGGGAACATATCGCCCGGCGTAACATTGAGCTGTGCTTCCCGGAGATGTCCAGCGCGGCTCGTGAAAAGCTACTGGAAGAGAACTTTATGTCTCTCGGCATGGGGCTTATCGAAACGGGTATGGCGTGGTTCTGGAGCGATGAACGCGTTAAGAAGTGGTTTGACGTCGAAGGCATCGCCAATCTGAATAATGCGCTCAGCGCCGATAAAGGCGTGATGGTTGTTGGCATCCACTTTATGTCACTGGAGTTGGGCGGCCGAGCAATGGGCTTGTGTCGTCCGATGATGGCGACGTATCGCCCGCACAACAGCCCGCTTATGGAGTGGGTGCAGACTCGCGCTCGTCTGCGCTCGAATAAAGCGATGATCGACCGCCGTAATCTCTCCGGGCTGGTGCATGCGCTGAAATCCGGTGAGGCGGTGTGGTTTGCGCCGGATCAGGATTACGGCCCGAAGGGCAGCGTATTTGCGCCGTTTTTCTCGGTTCCACAGGCGGCGACGACTAATGGTACCTGGGTGCTGTCGCGCCTCTCCGGTTCAAAAATGCTGAGTATCAGTATGGTGCGCAAGCTGGATCGAAAAGGCTACAGCCTGCACATCAGTGAAGTGATGAATGATTACCCCGGCGAAGATAAACAGATTGCCGCCAGTTATATCAACAAGGTCATCGAACGAGAAATCCTGCGTGCACCAGAGCAATACCTGTGGGTGCATCGCCGGTTCAAAACCCGCCCGCTTGGCGAAACCTCGGTATATTAGTACAACACTTGCGCTCCACGCTTTCAAAATGACCGCAGTTGCGTTAACGTGAGCCGGATCATACTTTTTGTTGAAAGCGAAGGAGTGCAGCGTGTTCGCTGAGTTTGGTGTTTTGAATTATCTGACCTACCTGGTCGGGGCTATTTTTATCATACTCGTACCAGGTCCCAATACTTTTTTTGTACTGAAAACCGGTATCGCGCACGGCGTTAAGAAAGGATACCTTGCCGCCGCTGGCGTGTTTATCGGCGATGCGGTTCTGATGTTCCTGGCTTTTGCTGGCGTTGCGACGCTTATCAAAACGACCCCGGTGCTGTTTAATATTGTGCGCTATCTTGGCGCGATTTATCTGCTTTGGCTGGGCGCCAAAATGCTCTACTCGGTATTTAAACAGCGCGAGGGGCAAGATGCCGCCGATGCTGAGCCGGGGAGCGCCATCCTCAAACGCTCGTTAACCCTGAGCCTGACTAACCCGAAAGCGATTCTTTTCTATGTCTCTTTTTTCGTCCAGTTCATTGACGTTAATGCGACATCGCCGGGCATCGCGTTCTTTATCCTGGCGCTGACGCTGGAGATCATTAGCTTTGTCTACATGAGCTTCCTTATCCTTTCTGGCTCGTTTGTGACGCGCTATGTGAAAACCAAAAAGAAACTGGCGAAATTGGGCAACAGCCTTATCGGTCTGGTCTTTGTGGGTTTTGCCGCCCGCCTGGCGACGCTGCAGTCCTGATCCCGGAAACGATCTGCCAGCGATAATCGCTGTGTTGTAACAAAAACCCTTCAATTTTTATTGCATTGGTGTTACATATACAGCCGATTATCGCTCACAGAGAAGGGAACCCGGATGATTCTGCAAAAAATCCTCAGTAATAAAAACGGCAAGAAGTTTCTGTTGTCGATGGCGACAGTTTTTGCCATTGCGCTTGCCGTCGTGGGCCGCGCAACGTTCGGTGGCGTGGTGAGCGAGTACAACATGCCGTACTCGGAGTGGACAACCTCGATGTTCTTCCTGCAGGGGGCGATGGTGATGGTTTACAGTACCGTGTTCACCGTGTTATTTGCTATCCCGCTGGGCTTTCTGTTTTTAGGTTCTGACCGTCAGGACTAAATGCAAAAAAGGCGAACTCTTGTTCGCCTTTTTGAATGATCCTATCTGTTACCAGCCACGATCATGATGATGGTGGTGGTGGTGTCGATGATGATAACCATCATCCACGATACATCCCGATAACAGCGTGCACAGCGCAATAATCAACGGTAACACCATCGGTTTTTTCATTACTCACTTCTCCAGTTAATGCCCGCTTTGCTGCATAAACACAGCGAAGCGGCTGATGAAATGAGTGTATCGTCTTAACTTATTGAGTAGATAAGACAACTCCGCAATACCGGGGCGGCGGGAAAATTTGAGATTACCACCAGCCCAATTCGGTGCCGGCGACCACCACGATGGCGACAATAATCATAATGATGGTTGTCTTTTTCATCATGCCCCCCCTGGCGCCGCATAGCCGCCAACAAAAAACCAGCCCAGAAAGACCACGGCGACAATGAAAATCACCACCGGAAAAAGAATACCCAATTTCATGCTTAGTTCCTGTCTCTTAACGTAATGTTATCTATCATACTGGAAAGTTATGCTTTCTGGTCGATATCGAAAATGGTCAGCATGCGGCGTGCGTTTTTGTCGTGGTACATAGCCTCATCCGCTGCGCGTAGCGCCTGTTCAACGTCCATATTCTGCGGATCGACATCGATGACCCCAAAGCTGGCGCCAGGGTATTCTATACCGTGTCCGGCCAGGCGGTAACGCCCGGTAAGCTGCTGGCGCAGGTGGACAATAAACGCTTCCTGCTCAGGGGATTCAAGTGCCGGGCCAATGATTAAAAACTCATCGCCGCCGAGGCGGCCAACGGTATCTTCGTTACGTACGTTGGCACTTAATCGTTCACCTATCTGGATGAGAAAACTGTCGCCGCAGGGGTGGCCCAGTTTATCGTTAATCGCTTTAAAATCGTCGAGGTCGATAAAAATAAGCAGGAGCCTGCGCTGCTGGGCGCGAGCTTGGGTAAACAGCGTTTTAAGATGTTTAAACAACGCGCGGCGGTTGGCCAGACCGGTCAGTTCATCGGTATTGGAGTGCATCTCCAGCGCCGCATTTGCGCTACGCAGTTGCTGAACCAGCGTCTCTTTCTCCACGTAATGGGAGATCAGGCCGGCGAACAATGTCATTACCTGCTCGCCTTCCAGATTATAGGGCTGTTTGACGCGGCTTGTGGCGCACAACGTACCATATAACGAACCATCGGCAAGATGGACGGGAATACTAAAGAACGTGGCGATCCCGAGTTCCTGCGCGGCGGTGCAGGACCGCCAGCGTTGGCCAACCTCGTTGCAAAATATACAGTTATCATCGATTGCGCGTTTGCAAAGCGACTCGTCCCAGGGAACGGAAAAACCTTCCGGGATCTGCATTTCGCTGCTGTTGTGGGCATACATGACTAACTGGCGCTGCGCTTCTAAATCAATCCGCGTCAGGTATGTGGACTCCATACGAGTCACCAGTTCCAGCATTTCCAGCAGTTGTCGCACCAACGTTTCGAGCGTTCGTTCGGTAGCAAGCGTCTGTGAGACGCGGGCAAGAATGAAGTCTGACATGAATGAAACGGCCCCCGGAGGTTAGCGCAGTACTGCGAGCTGGCGCAGCGAACAGCTAATAACAAACATATTTATAACGAATGTATCACATTCAGCAGGGGGATATCTGCTATCGCGACGGTAAAAAAAAGCCCCATCGGGGGCATTTGTGATGCCCGGTACAGTTGGCTTTCAACAGTGCAATGCGGTTTGAGCGGCACGCAAGACCATTGAAAGCCATATTAAATTACCCGTGCGTGGACGCAATGTGGACATTTCCCACATTCACGCCACCCCTGAGCGGGTTAAGCGATATCGCGTCTTGCAGATACTCAGGGGCGAAATGAGCGTATGCCATTGTTTGCTCTATTCGCGCATGTCCGAGAATCCGCTGCAACGTAATAATACTCCCGCCGTTAATCATAAAATGCGTTGCGAAACTATGCCGTAACGCATGCGTTGACTGACCTGCCGGGAGATCTGGTTTTACTTCTTTCAGCACCTGCCTGAATCCATCGTAAGAAGCACCGGGGAATAAAATCCCGCACTTGCCTTCGGCAATGTATCGGGCGACTTCAGGGGAAACTGGAACGGTACGCTGTTTGTTGCCTTTTGTTTTAACGAACGTTATTCGATTCTGTATGATGTTTTCAGCCTTTAGCCGGGCTGCCTCCCCCCATCGCGCACCTGTGCTGAGGTAAAGAATGGCAATCTTTTTGTTGTCACCTTCCAGCCTTGAGAGCAGTAGCTCGATCTCGTCGTTCGTGAGATAGCCGGTTTCTGGTATCTCTTCCTTAAGCTTCTTCCTTCCACGAATAGGGTGCTCACCGAAATAAACCTCAGCTTCAATGAGGGCGGTAAACATCCCGCTGATGCTGTTCAAGTCGCGGTTAATGGTAGACGTCTTGATCCCTTGGCTACGCCGGGTGGCACAGTATTGGCTGATAACTGTTTTCGTAATCTGGAATGCACAGGGATCGCCGGTGATTCGTGAAAACAACTGGATTTTGCTCAAATCAATTCGCCCGTGTTCTTCATGCTTACCCTTCAGATTCCACCAAAGTGCGATCAGCTCTGACAGATGCCGCTTATCTGTCGGTTTTGATAACCAGTCTTTGTTGTGGTGGTTGTATAATGTGTGTTTCTCGAAGGCTAACGCCTCGCTCTTTTTCTCAAACTTCCTGCGGATACGTTTTCCATTACGCCCAGCAGGTCTGATGTCCACTTCGTATCGACCATCATCGAGTTTCTTAATACTCATAAGAAAACCCTCCGAGTGGTGCGTTTACTTTTTGCTCTTAACTCTTTGATGCTGTGTGAAGAATATTTTTCAACCAGTAACACGCATTTGTAATGCATGTGATCGCGGTGAATAGTTAACCAGTCTTTTGGTCTGAGTGCTGTGAGGTTGTTGCATCTTGCCCAAAGTGTGCGAGCGCCGGTGCGACTTGCCCGGATTCTGGAGAAATTTGGTCGGTCATAAACCAAAGGGCGTACTTGCTAAATCGCGGATGCTGGAGAATTTTCATCGCTATGTCAGTCGGTGGGATGGTTCTTCCGCTTACGTAAAGTGAAGGCATGGCGTGCAGGTGAGAAAGATAAACCAACTTCTGAATTTGTGTCAGTGTATAATCTGGTTGCTCGCTGGAGGAACTTGACTAAGAATTCATCTTAGAGAAAAGGAATCGTTAATGATAATTTCTTATACTAACTTTGGAGTACAAGAGGCCCGAAAGGCCTCTTTTGGAATGTTAATAAATAAGTAAAATAAACATATGCTATTTTTTTATGAAGTATTTCTCATGAGAGGAATGATGTTCGTTAAACGTATTTAATTGATTAATAAGTTTTCTCTCCCATAGTTTTTCTTTTTTTAGGCCAAACTCATCAAGTTTATGTAATCTATTTGTTTGTGAGTTGAATATAGCCTTGAAATTATCTAGGGAGACTATTTTTGAGCAAAAATGCGTTAATAGTTTTCTGGTTGTTGTAGAGGACGCATAGGCAATCTCTTCTTCGAAATTAGATATTTGTTGGAACAAAAAGATGGAGTGCTTCTTTGATTTTAGAAAGTTCAAATTATCCTTGAATCGCTGAATGTTATCTATTTTGTCCGTGTCAAAAATGATTAATATATCACTTTGTTCAGTAAGTGATGGAGCAATTTTTTTAATGTTATTGTTCCAAAGGTTAGCTTTTATCACTCTCTTTATAGGGTATTTTAGTTGAGACTTTAAATCATTTATTAAAAACTTCTCAGTCTCACCTTCAACAAGTACAATGGCATATTTATTCAGGCGCATCCATCAATCCTCAAAAAGAATTTCTTCAATTAAAGATACATCTGGAACTGTGCCAAAACAGTCATTTTTCACATATGCCAATAAATTTCTATCATTTTTTTTATATATTTCGGTTGCATCTACAAATGTAGTGATGCCATTTTGTTTTTTTGTGAACGTGAATGAATGAGCCGGAAGATCTAAACTAAGCACATCATAGTTATGAGTTGTGTAGAAAAATTGCCCATATCGGCAAAGCTTAGAAATAATTAAAGTGATGATCATTTTTTCTAATTCTGTGTGCGTAAATGCCATTTTTTCGTCTAAGTAATATATACCAGAACCTTTTTCCTCATACCCAATATCTGATTTTTGATCGGCAATAATGCTTCCAAGTAAATGGGAAATTTTTACCGCCTCATAAGTTCCTCTAGACAGGCGTTCCTTATTTGTAATCTCTCCCTCAAGATCTAAGATTACTTTATCATTGTTATGAAAAGTTATAGAATAACCTTGAATCTCTGATTCACCATCATCATCTTTTGAGGTGAGTTCAGCTACCGATTTAATAGTGTGGTCAAATGTTTTTAATACTGCCGAAAGAGCCGCAGTGTTTAATCTAGAGATATTATTTCCAATTTCTTCATTTTCGGAAAGAGCATAATGATAGCCGAAGAAAAAATCTTGATTTGCACAAGCATCTGTAAAGGCATCAGGGGAAAGAATTTGATTGCTAAAAAATATTGAGCTTCCTGATAATGATGGTTTTTTTTCATTCCATACCTTATCTAATCTTTTTGTGGCAGTTGCACAAGAGTCGTTTTTTCTTAGCGCGATACCAGCAACCGTTGTATTCTTCACAACGATCGGTTTTTTCTCTGCTTCTGAAATGAAAAAACCAACTCTATATAAAAAACCTTTATGAGATTGAAAAAAATCAGCCTCAATATAAGCTGGTTGGGATTTATCAGTAATGCTCAAATGTGATGTGTTTAAATTCTTATTATCTAAGAATTGTTGTATTGAAAACAGTACTCTACCAAGGGATGTTTTTCCTGAAGCATTTGCACCAGAAAGAATACAAACTTTTTTGAAATAAAATTTTTCATAACCATCAATATATTCACCCTCTAGTGAACTATTGACAGGTGGGCGAGAAAAACTCAGGTTCAATTCTGTATCCTTGAAGCAAAACAGGTTATCAATCTTGATTCGTGTGAATGCCATTTAGTTCCACCTTTTGGAAGTAAATCATTATTGAAATGATCCTTGCATTAAATTTAAAGTTAAGCAAGCGCTCCTTGAAATTTCTTGCATGGAAATGCACAAAAGTGAACAATTTTTGAAACGATGTTTTTGCTACGCAGCGCCAGCACTGGCGGGGCTTGGGCGGTCTGCACAAAGTGCACAAAAAAGGTCGGTTTAGCGCGCAGGCGAGGCGGGGGAGCAAGCGCGCGTAGAGGGGGTAAGGGAGGGGGGCGTATCGTTCGCCAGTCGCGTCCTGCCGCGCGCTGACTTCTGGTACAGATCCGGAGAGCGCGAGCGAGTGAACACGCCACAATGGCGCTGGCGGCTTCTGGTGAGATGTAGGGATTCGAAAGTGATTGAGCGGCCAGTGTGGCCGGATACTGATACGGGGTGGCGGGTACCGCACCGCTAGAAATGACGATGCGGCCTGGTGTTACTTCGTGCTTTCGAGCAGTGCGTAAGGATTGAAGCGGATCACCTCTTCGCCCAGCCAGTCGTTAACATGTTTCATGGCTTCCATGTAGGGCGTCAGCTCGTTGACGGCGAAGACGCGGGCCGCCTTCTCGATATCGCCAAATGATCCGTTGCCTTCAGGAATGGCGCCCATTAATTGAGGGGGCACCCGATGCGCGGCTAACATGTCATCGCGGGTGGAGGACTTCACCCCTACGAATTCATCCTTTGCCGATATCTGGCTGAACGGCAGGATCTGCACGGAGTCTTTGCCGCCGTTAGGGGCATGAAGAAGAATGTTCTTGAATGCCCCGCCGCATCGGGTGCGGGCTTTAAGGATGCGATCGATAATCAGTACTGGATAATCGCGAAAGCAGGGCATACGGTTGACGATAGCGGATTCAAAACCCGGCTGGAGCTTGAAGCGAAAATACCTGAATGGATTGCAGAAAGTGAGAGTTAGCGGCCATAATATGAGCGAGTTCAACTCCCGCCCCGGGAGGCCATCATGTTTAAGTGTCCTGTTTGTGGTGCCGTTGCAAAAACGCGTACCAGTCGCTCGTTAAGCAATACCACCGTTCGGCATTATCACCAGTGCCAGAATTTTGAATGTAGTATCACTTTCACCACGCTAAACAGCGTTGAAAAACTGGTAACAAAGCGCGCGCCGCGTGAGAAGTTGCCGCCGGGCTTTATCCCTTCAGATGCGTTTCCCGCATCACATTACGGTAATGATCAGCTCAGTTTTGCAATATGAAAAAGCCCCGCATTTGCGGGGTTAATTTCTTGTCAATCAGTAATAATCCGATAAAATCCAAATGTTTTGTAACAAATGAAACCAATAAATAACTATGGGGATTATTGCTATGGCTTTGGTTAGCTGCCCGGAATGCCGGAAGGAAGTGAGCGATTCAGCATTGAAGTGTCCATCTTGCGGTAAACAACTAAGAAAACCGCGTCGCTCAATTTTTGGGTTCCTAATAAAATGGATCTTCATTCTGTTTAATATCTTCATGATCTATGCCCTTTTTAAAGGATTAGGTGGCACAGGTGAGGTTATTAACCATGCCACAACGGAAGCTGAAAGGGCTGGGGCCGCTTTAGGTGCAGGTCTGGGGATGATGGCCATTGGTACTATTTGGGTTATTGGCGACATTGTCATTGGAATACTGGTGTTTCTTACAAGACCAAAGGGATAATCTCATGAAGAAAAGTTTTATTTTCATTGTGACTTTTTTGGCCTCTTCAGTGTCTTTGGTCGCTCATGCTCAAGGGGAACCAAGGGACTTTAAAGGAGTTCTTCAGTGCCGAACGATAGAGGATAGCTCTCAGCGTCTTTCTTGTTACGATAATTCGATCCCCCCGACACGAACGAAGAGCGCTAAAAAATTTGAAAGTAGAGATCAATGCCCTGACGAAAAAACGGACAAAGGGCGCCTGACCTGTTATGACAGATTTTTCTCACCAACGTTTAAACCAGCGAGTTCACCCAAAACCGCACCTTTAAGCCAAGAGGTTGGTAAGAACGAGGCGATCAATAAAGAAAGGCTCCTTGAATGCCGCTCAGAAATAAATGGCACCAAACGATTGGCATGTTATGACGAGCTTTTCCCTCAAGATGGAACAGAGGATGTTGTGCCTTCCTCAGTTGAGCCAGCCCCGAACCCTGGAAAGTGGCTGACTCATATAACAACTTCACCGGTTGATGATTCAAAAAATGTGGTTTTAATGCTACCTAGCAATGATTCCATTAGGACACCATACGGCGAGACCGTTACACCGACTATTTTTGTGGCTTGTCGTGAAAAGAAAACCGAAGTTTTTATTAATTGGGATGTGTACCTAGGACTAGAAGAAACGAGCATGCTTTACCGGTTTGATAAGCAAAAAGCTGTGGAAAGAGGATGGTCGATTTCTACTGATACAAAGGCCGTTTTCTACCGTGGAAGAGACATCGATTTTGTTAAAGCCATGATGAAAGCCGATAAGATGTTCGCAAGGATAACCCCATACAACGAAAGCCCGGTGTCGGTAACGTTTGATTTGTCGGGGCTTAATAGCGCCGTTAAGCCACTACAGCAGGCTTGTGGTTGGAAGTAGAGCGCTTGACCTATTAGAGTAAGCCACGGCAAGCCGTGGCTTTTTTGTCGATGTGGTCGTGATGTGGACAGTTGATGAAATAAATCCTTTTATTTCAGATGATTAAAATCTAAAAAAAAGCCCCATCGGGGGCGATGGGGCAAAACTCATTGATTATGGAATGATCTGTTCTCTGGTCAATTCGAGAACGAGCGCTACTCTAAAGGGCAAAAGTGTAGTTAAAATGGAGAAACCGTGGAGATTCAGGGCGAAAGGTCGCTTTGAATAAAACAGGAGTAATTATGAAGTGGATAGTAATGATGTTGCCGCTGATGCTAGCGGGCTGCGCTCAGTCACAACAGCCTGATGCGCCGCCGCCGCCAAATTCGATCGGCATGGCGAATCCGGCCGCCGTCTATTGCGACCAGAAGGGCGGTAAGCAGGTTCCGGTCCAGACACCTCAGGGCGTACGCACCGACTGTAAACTTCCCAGTGGCGAAACGCTCGATGAATGGGAACTGTGGCGGCGCGATCATCCGGCGAAGAAATAATTCGCTGCCGTTAGATTAAGCTTTTCAGCCACTCCGCCAGCACCAGCGCATGGTTTTGTTGCGTATCTTTGGCCGCGTAGAGCAGCGTTAAGGGTTGCTGATTGGCCAATTTGGCGAGCCGTAGCCCTTCATCGCGATGAGTTTCAAGCTCTTCGCGGTACTGCTGGCGGAAGTGAGAGAAGTCAATCGCTTCTCCGTGAAGAGCCTTGCGTAAATCGCTGGAAGGCGTCAGGGTTTTACACCATTCGTCATAATGCAAATCCTCTTTTTTTATTCCGCGTGGCCACAGGCGATCGACCAGCACGCGGTAACCATCGCTGGCCTCTGTAGGGTCATAAACGCGTTTACATTGAATCATCATTATTCTCCCGTCGTTATGTCTATCTGGCGGCTTGCCCGTGCCGTGTGCCGCTAAATAACCATTGTGTTCCGCGAATGATATCGCTAATCTGAGGTTCCTTGTGTTGCCCGATAATCCTCAGACATAAGGATCCTGCTATGAACACCCCTTTGCGCATTGCCCTTGTTGGCGATTATAACCCTGATGTGATTGCCCATAAGGCGATTCCGCTGGCTATCGATGACGCTGCCGCGGTTCTGGAACAACCGGTGAGTTATGACTGGATAGCCACCAGCGAGATTACCAGCGCAGACCGGCTCACCGATTATGACGCCATCTGGGTGGTTCCCGCCAGCCCGTATAAAAACGCCGAGGGCGCATTTATCGCCATTCGCTACGCCCGCGAAAATAGCATTCCGTTCCTCGGTACCTGCGGCGGTTTCCAGCACGCGATTATCGAATACGCCCGTAATGTTATGGGATGGCAGGATGCGGCGCACGCCGAAACCGATAGCGAAGGGCGAATGGTCATTGCGCCATTAAGCTGTTCGCTGGTGGAAAAATCAGACGCTATCGAGCTGCGCGCGAACACGCTGATTGCCCGCGCTTATGGCCGTGACAGCATTGAAGAGGGATATCATTGTAACTACGGCATTGCCGAAAGCTTTGCCCATGAACTGGAGCAGGGCACGCTGCGGGTGAGCGGTTGGGATGAGAACGGCGAGATCCGCGCCGTGGAGTTAACTACCCATCCGTTCTTCGTCGCCACGCTGTTCCAGCACGAGCGCAACGCGCTGGAAGGGCGTCCGGCGCCGCTGGTACAGGCTTTCCTGCACGCGGCCCGGCAATAAAAAATCGGCAGCCCTGGCTGCCGACTCTTGTGATTAATGAATTTCGCGCGCCCTTCCGGCAAGGGCGCCGAACAGCGCCATGACCACTGCGATGAGTGCGACGATGATTAACGGTATATGCCAGTCGCCGTAAGCATCATGGATTTTACCGATGAGCGGCGGTCCGCAGGCAGCCAGCAGATAACCAATAGTCTGCGCCATGCCGGAGAGGGCCGCGGCCTGATGCGCTGAGCTGGCGCGTAGACCAATAAACGTCAGGCCAAGGATCATGGTGGCGCCGGATCCGAAGCCAAAAATCAATGTCCAGATCACCGCCTGACCGGGCAGTAACCATAATCCCAGCGTGCTTATTACGCACATTAAGGCTACCAGCACGGCGATGCCGCGCTGATCTTTCAGGCGATGGAGTACCAGCGGGATGGCCAGGCCCGGCGCGGCGGTTGCCAACTGCAACAGGCCATGCAGAGAGCCAGCCTGCGCTTCGCTGTAGCCCATACTCTGCAGGATTGCGGGCAGCCAACCGACGATAACGTAATAGACCAGTGAGTTAATCCCAAGGAACAGCGTGACCTGCCACGCCAGCGCTGAACGCCAGATCCCCCGATTGTGCGCGGCACCCGATCCGGTCATCGGCGTGGTAGCCTGGCGGCGCGCCTGCGGCAGCCAGAGTAATAGCGCCAACAGCGGGAAAACCATCAGTAGCAGCAGTGCGCCGCGCCAACCAAAACCCGCCAGCGCCAGCGGTACCACCATCGCGGAACCTGCCGCCGCCGCTGCGCCCATGGTAATGGAGTAGGCGCCGGTCATACGGGCGACATGGCCGGAAAAATCACGCTTAATTAACCCTGGCAGCAGCACGTTGCCCAGCGCGATTCCGCAGCCAATGAGCGCCGTACCAATATACAGCCAGGCTGCTGAGGGGAGCGAACGTAATCCGATCCCGAGGCAAATAATCACCATCGCCAGCAGCAGGCTACGCTCTATGCCGAATCGGCGGGCGACGCCGGCCGCCAGCGGAGAGACCAGCCCGAAGGCCAGCAGCGGCAGGGTCGTGAGCAGCCCGGTTTGCGCCGTCGTCAGTTGGTATTCAGCGCGTATCGCATCCAGCAGTGGGGCGATACCGGTGAAAGTTACCCGTAGCGTGGCGGCGATAAATAAAATTCCGACAATCAGCAGCAGTTTGTTGCCGTTGGCAGAGGAAGAAACAGGACTCATAACGTTCTCAGACTAATAAACAGGGTCGTAACAATAGCCTGTTTAACAGTTGTTTGAATCAAGCTAAAATGACAGATTATCGCTAATATCGGACAATTTAATGATTGGACTGGGTTTAGACGGCTATGAACCAGACAGCGGACATGAAGCGGCGCTGGCGTTTCGCATTCAGGTGGTGGACGACGAGCAGTTCATTCCGCGCCATCAGCACCGCAAAGGTCAACTGATCCTCGCGTTGCACGGCGCTTTAACCTGCGAAGTGGATAACGCCATGTGGATGGTGCCGCCGCTGTATGCGGTGTGGGTTCCAGGCCTGCTTCCACACAGCAATCGCGCAACGCCAGGGGCACAGGTGTGCTTTTTGTTCATAGAACCGGGGGCGGCGCCGATGCCTGAGCATTGCTGCACGTTAAAAATCTCACCCTTGGTGCGAGAGTTGATTATGACCCTTGCGGAACGCGGCAGGGAGGCGCTTGACGCGCCGCCTACGCAGCGCCTGGTGCAGGTATTATTTGATGAGCTACCGCAACAACCGCAGGAACATCTGCAATTGCCGGTTTCAGGACATCCGAAGATCCGCCGGATGGCCGACACCATGGCCCGCGATCCGGCGCACTGGCAGACGCTCTCGCAGTGGGCGGCGGCGTTCGCTATGAGCGAACGCAACCTGGCGCGGCTGGTGGTGCGGGAGACCGGGCTTAGCTTTCGCCGCTGGCGGCACCAGCTGCAGCTGATCCTGGCGCTGCAGATGCTGGTGCGTGGACAGACGGTACAGCAAACCGCCCAGACGCTTGGTTATGATTCAACAACCGCCTTTATCACCATGTTCAAAAAAGGGTTAGGGCAAACGCCGGGCCGCTACCACGCCAGTTTGGCTAAGCCTTTCCGATAAAAAGCGAAATAATACCGGCGGCGATAAGCGGCCCGACCGGGACGCCGCGAAATAGCGCCACGCCCAGCACGGTACCCACCAGTAGCCCGGCGACCAGTTGAGGCTGCGAACCCATGAGCGCGACTCCGCGTCCGCCAAGCCACGAGACGAACACGCCCACGGCAATCGCCAGCAGTGATTTCCAGTTCACAAAAGAGTGTAACAGTGTCGAGGGCGGTAGCGTTCCGCTGGCGATGGGAGCCATCACGCCGATGGTCAGAATGATGATACCGATGCTCAGCCCCTGCTTTTCAATCCAGGGGAAGAAAACGTTAAGCGGCGTCACCCGTACGATGATGAGCACCAGTATTGAGATAGCGACAGTGGTGTTATGGCTGATAAAGCCGAGTGCCGCCAGCCCCAGCAAAATAAACAGGGTTGTATCGAACATGCCAGAGGTCCTTGCCAAAATAAAAAAAGAAAACCTGCTTACTCTACGCATAATCGCGTGAATAAACAGGCTCTTAATTTATTTGCTGCAAATAAGGCTACCAGCGCCGCCCGCGAACCTTGTCGCATACCGGTGATGCGCTAAATGACGCGACGGAACGCGACCAGCTCAGGGCGGGCGATACGCAGATAATCGTCGGTATTCATAATGATCGATTTTTCCAGCAGGCCGGCATTAAAGGCTATCTCTGTAAAACGTTCGAACAGCAACGGGTCGGCGACCAGTTTTAGCTTAGGGTGGAAGCTAAACGGCGGAATGGCGCCGAATACGCAGGCGGTAAGGGCATCGACTTCTGCCGGGCTGGCGAGTGAGGCTTTATTGCCGCCGATATGCTGCGCCAGGCGAGATAAATCGGCCTGCTGATCGGCGGCAAGGATAGCCAGCACGTGCTGGTTTACCCCATTACCTTTCACTTTACAGACCAGCGCTTTGGCGCCCTGTCCCAGCGCGGTACCGCGGATTGCAGATACGGCTTCACATTTACCAACGGCTTCATGTTCCATGACCCGATAGCGGGCCTGTTGCTCATCAAGGAGGCGGCATAATTGCTGGTGTATGTCGGCGGTCTCTGGCGATTGCATGTTGCGATGGTTCCTCTACAGAAAAGGCAAAGCTTAACCCCGCGCGGCGGTAATGAAAACTTATCTGCGAATGCCGGGGCTTTTTTTCTGCTTTTTGTTCATATACAGGCGCGCATCGGCAGCTTTCATTGCTTCGCTGAGCGACTGTTCTGGCGCAAGACTTTCTGCGCCCCAGGAGAAATCGACGCGCTGTTGATGGTCATGAATCGCCAGATATTGCCGGATCCTCGCCGGGATATTTTCCGCTTCAGCTTCCGGATAATCGATCAGAATTAGAAAGAACTCATCGCCTCCTAAGCGCACGCCATAATCGCTGCTACGAATGGATGCGGAAATAGCCTGCGCCAGTAGAATAATCGCTTCGTCGCCGGCGTTATGCCCCCAGGTATCGTTGATCTTTTTCAGTCCATCGCAGTCAAGGGCCATCGTT
Organism: Klebsiella sp. CN_Kp104; assembly: GCF_040064515.1. Lineage (NCBI taxonomy): Bacteria > Pseudomonadati > Pseudomonadota > Gammaproteobacteria > Enterobacterales > Enterobacteriaceae > Klebsiella > Klebsiella sp. CN_Kp104. Next base: position 43,476 of record NZ_JBEAII010000004.1, read on the forward strand.
ACCACGTTAACCCCTTGCGCGGTAAGTCGTTGCAGGCGCGACTCCAGCATCGGGGTAAGGATTTTACGATTATAAAGGCCGGTCATGGTATCGCTGATATTCTCTTTCGATACCGAGTTATAAAGGCGGAAATGAACCCGCACCAGATGCAATAATGCGGCGGTAGAGAGTAAATAAAACAGGAAGAGTTTCCATGAACTAAGCAGAAAATACATAACATCCAGAGACAGCGTTATCCGTAAGTTTTCTGCTACCTGATGGGTGTAATGGGCGTAATTCAACAGGTGCGTTTTACTATGATGTACCTCAATGAGTGCGCCGGTATCGGAATCCTTCAAGGTAATATCCAGATAGCGCCACACCAAAGGTCGGTCGCTGGTGTATAACAAGGCCTCAATCTCTTGCGCGGTCACATCGACCATCACTACGCCTTTCAGCTTATCCTTGAAATACACTGGCGTTAAAAACGATAAAATATTCTTTCCCGTCATCGCATCAACATACACGGTTGAGATGAGCGAACGACCCTGTTCTAAACCATCAAGGCTGGCCTGGCTAATACCCAGTTTACTGTCCTGAAGAAAATTCCAGTTCTGTATCGGATTACTTTTAATTCTGACAGGCGCATAAAAGTAGATGTATTTATTTACCAGGTCTATGTAATAGCGAAAGCGTTTTTCTGATTTGAGCGTCGCAGGAACCTCTGGCTGCCAGCTATCATTTTTGGCAACCGCGCGATCGAATGCCTGGAGTGCAGGAATATCGCCCCGCCACTTGCCGCAGTCGGCATGCGCGGCGCTTAGCGTGCCATGCAACTGGGGATAGGTATATCCGGCGATATTCAAACCACTGACATCCCCGTTGTGTTGTACGCTATCGCAGACCTGTTCTACCTCTGTTTGGTTTGGGGGAGTATCCAGCTTACGCAGAAACTGAGAGATGATGAGTTGATTCTGATACTTATCATAGAGAAAGGTCGATTCTCCTTTTTCTATGATGTATCGCATATAGCCTGACATATCGCGGTGGGTAGCGATTAATTCGTATACAAGAAAAGAAGACGTCAACACCACAACGCCTGCGGAAATAACATGTCGCAGTAATTTATTCTGTAATTTCATGATGTTTGGATTCGTCTTACCCGTTTAGCTGATTTTATCATAGTGGATAAACAGGCTACCAGAGCGTGGGTGAACGAACGGCTGGTCAGATTAACTATGCTGACAGGTAGTGTAGGTGTGGAGAATGAGGCAGGGCAGACTAACTAAAATGCGGCACTCTTCATGACGCGTGTCTGAAGAGTGCGCAGGACTGGCCAAAGGCCACTCATGAGGCGGCGGAGGCAAACATTTTGCTTCCGGCGAGTTGTGACATGACAGGCTGATAAACATCGATAGATTCGATATTGTCAAAAGTCACCATGTCGGATTTGCAAAAAATGCATTTCGCGCCGAAGGGGTTTTTTTCGCTCACGTCAAAATGTGAGGTTCTGTATTGTGACCCATGGCAGCACGGGCATCGGAAATGAATATTGTTAATCATAATTTTATCCTTTTATATTATTATGTTTTTTTACATTTTGTCACTTACCCACAGATGAATATGTAAATTTCTGGTGGGCTGAACTGCAAAACGGAAAAATATTTTGCGTTACTACTAAAAATAGCATAGGTGACAGATTATGTTATCAATTTATGCCATTTTGTGTTGATTTGAATGAGATGCTTCTTATTTATCTACTCAGGTCAAAGCCGTCATCGTTATCGTAAATCAGAAGTTCGCATCAAATTTAGCCGGCGTTTAACCGTTTTACTAAGTCATTACTCTTATTAGTCATCTTCTATCCAGGTTTTTAATGTATCAAAGCATACAGGATTTGATTTGCAGAAGAATCTTAATACTATTGGAGAGACTCAGGAAAGGTGGTATCAGCGATAGCGCCTGGAGGTGTGAGTAACTGCTTGGGTAATATCTTTCTGTCTTTCAAATCGACGTAGCCATTAACGCATAGTAGGAAAAATAGTGCAAGATTTATTTTAGCCGTCCAGAGACCCAATGTGTAAAGGATTAATTCGACAATTATCGAAATGTAATTGAACGGAACCTGTGGCTGGCTATTAATGTGTTTTAGTTACAGAAAAATCAGCCAGAATGGGTATTTATCTGGCTGATTTATGAGGCTAAGTATTACTGGTAGCGCCTTGTTTATGAAACAGTTCGCGGAACACCGGATAAATATCTTCCTGATCGCGAATATGCTGCATAGCAAAATTCTCAAACGTCGCCTGCAGATGTTCATATTCGCGCCACAGAGTCTGGTGAGCGCGGCGGGTGATTTCGATATAGCTGTAGTAACGAACCACCGGCAATATTTTCTTCGCCAGCAGTTCATGACACAGCGGCGAGTCGTCTGCCCAGTTATCGCCATCCGACGCCTGCGCGGCGTAAATATTCCACTGCGCCGGGTCATAGCGGGCTTTAACAACCTCATCCATCAACTTCAAGGCGCTTGAAACAATCGTACCGCCGGTTTCCTGGGAGTAGAAAAACTCATGTTCATCCACCTCTTTCGCCTGGGTGTGGTGGCGAATATAGACCACTTCAACGTTTTTATAGGTCCGGCTGAGGAACAAATACAGCAGAATGTAAAAACGTTTCGCCATGTCTTTGGTGGACTGATCCATTGAACCAGAAACATCCATCAGGCAGAACATCACCGCCTGACTTGAAGGCTCCGGTCGTTTCTCATAGTTTTTATAGCGTAAATCAAAGGTGTCGATAAACGGCACGCGCTCAATTTTAGCCCGTAGTTCCGCAATCTCTTTACGTAGCCGCTCCTCTTCCAGCAACTGCGCTGGTTCGCTTTTGGCAATGGTATCGAGATCGTCTTCCAGCGCCCGCAGTTCGCGCCGTTTACCGGCGGTCATCGCGGTTCGCCGCGCCAGCGAATTCTGCAATGAACGCACCACGCTGATATTGGCCGGCACGCCGTTGGCGGTAAAACCCGCACGATGGGTTTTGAACTCGTTCAACTGGCGTTGCTGGTTCTTCTTCAGGTTGGGAAGGGCCAGATCTTCAAACAGCAGGTCAAGATATTCATCTTTCGAAATCTGAAAGACGAATTCATCCTGGCCCTCGCCATCGGCGCTGGCTTGCCCCTGACCACCGCCGCCTCCGCCGCCGCCGCCCTGAGGGCGTTCAATACGGTCGTTCTGCACAAAGTGATCGTTGCCGGGATGGACGCGATTACGAAGCCCGCCGCGCCCCTGATGAAACATCGGCTCGTTAATATCGTCCGTCGGAATGGAGACGGATTCACCGCTGTCGATATCGGTCACCGAACGTTTATTGATGGCTTCGGAGATCGACTGCTTTATCTGCGCCTTGTAACGGCGCAGAAAGCGCTGACGATTGACAGCGCTTTTGTTCTTCCCGTTCAGGCGTCGGTCTATGAACCAGGTCATATGCCCTCCTGTACTGCATTTGCCAACTGTACCCTGATGTTGATTAGGGTAGATGTCTTTCGTTATACGAGCAGTGGTGCTGAAACCCGGCAGCCGCGGCTACCGGGTTGGTCGCTATCAGGACGATTTACGTACCCGCAGGTACCATTCACACAGCAGGCGCACCTGTTTACGGGTATAGCCTTTTTCCATCATGCGATCGACGAAGTCGTCGTGTTTTTTCTGCTCGTCGGTAGACGTTTTGGCATTGAACGAAATGACCGGCAACAGCTCCTCGGTATTGGAGAACATTTTCTTCTCAATAACCGTGCGCAGTTTTTCATAACTGGTCCAGTTCGGATTACGTCCGCTGTTATTCGCTCTGGCGCGCAGCACGAAGTTGACGATTTCATTACGGAAATCTTTCGGGTTGCTGATCCCGGCGGGCTTCTCGATTTTCTCCAGTTCCGAATTCAGCGATTCACGGTCGAACAGTTGCCCGGTATCCGGATCGCGGTACTCCTGATCCTGAATCCAGAAATCTGCATAAGTGACATATCTGTCAAAAATGTTCTGTCCATATTCGGAATAAGACTCAAGATACGCCGTTTGGATCTCTTTGCCGATAAATTCGGCGTATTTCGGGATCAGATAGCCTTTGAGGAATTCCAGGTAACGTTCGGCCTGCTCTTGCGGGAACTGTTCGCGTTCGATTTGCTGTTCCAGTACGTAGAACAGATGGACCGGGTTGGCCGCCACTTCGGCATGATCGAAGTTAAACACCCTTGAGAGAATTTTAAAGGCAAAACGGGTAGAGAGACCGTTCATCCCTTCATCGACGCCAGCGTAATCACGATACTCCTGGTAGGATTTCGCTTTCGGGTCGGTATCTTTCAAGCTTTCGCCGTCATAGACGCGCATCTTCGAGTAGATGCTCGAGTTTTCCGGCTCTTTCAGGCGCGACAGAATAGAGAAGCGCGACAGCGTTTCAAGCGTTCCTGGGGCGCATGGCGCATGGGTCAGCTCACTGTTATTCAACAGTTTTTCATAAATACGGATCTCTTCCGAGATGCGCAGGCAATAAGGCACTTTGACGATATAGACACGGTCAAGGAACGCCTCGTTGTTTTTGTTATTACGGAAGGTCACCCACTCGGATTCGTTGGAGTGCGCGAGGATAATGCCGTTGAACGGCAGGGCGGAGATACCCTCGGTACCGTTATAGTTGCCTTCCTGGGTCGCCGTCAGCAGTGGGTGCAATACTTTAATCGGCGCTTTAAACATCTCGACGAATTCCATGATCCCCTGGTTGGCGCGGCATAGCGCGCCGGAGTAACCATAGGCATCCGGGTCGTTTTGCGCATAGTGTTCCAGTTTACGGATATCCACTTTCCCCACCAGCGCCGAAATGTCCTGGTTATTTTCATCACCGGGTTCCGTTTTGGCGATGGCAATCTGTTCGAGGATTGACGGCCACACTTTCACGACGCGGAATTTAGTGATATCACCGCCGAACTCGTGCAGGCGTTTAGCCGCCCACGGCGACATAATTGTGCCGAGATAACGGTTAGGAATGCCGTATTCTTTATTGAGGATCTGCGCGTCCTCCTGCGGGTTAAACAGGCACAGAGGGTGATCGTTGACCGGGCTGCGTTCGCCATTCGCGCTCAGCACGTAGATTGGCACCCTTTGCATCAGCGATTTCAGGCGTTCCGCCAGCGAGGATTTACCGCCGCCAACCGGCCCCAGCAGATACAGAATCTGTTTTTTCTCTTCCAGACCCTGCGCAGCATGTTTCAGATAGGAAACAATCTGCTCGATGGCATCTTCCATACCATAGAACTCTTCAAACGCCGGATAGCGTGCAACAACCCGGTTTGAAAAGAGGCGGGACAGCCGCGGCTCCAGGGCCGTATCGACCATGACTGGTTCACCAATGGCCGTCAATAGCCGCTCTGCCGCGTTGGCATAAGCACTGCGATCTTGCCGGCAGATGGTAAGAAACTCCTGCAGTGTGAACTCTTCGTCCTTGGCAGCTTCATAGCGCTGGCGATAGTGATCGAATATATTCATGGCATGCCGTCCTTTCGTTTTTTAGCACAGGTTGAGAGCCGTTCATATGAATAGTAGGGGCCCCCGGAAGGAGCAGGCTGAACGACATCCTTTACTTATCAGCAACCCTCGTGCCAGGTTACAGAAGCGATTTGGATAACGTGCTCTGCGACTACACCTTCTAAATTTAAGCGTAGATGCATTTAGAAAACTTGCATGCCGCTAAAACTCAATTTCAATGACATATCAATAACTCATCCGGAAACCAGGCAATTTTTCGCATATCTTGCCAAAGCCTTTCATCAATGTGTCATGAAGTCGCAAGAGGACGGTCATCAAGTAGTGGGAAATTGTTCGGTTTAGTGTAAGAGCAAGTAAAGCATTTGAGGCATGACCTCTACGACGTTAAACTGCACGCGCTAATTATTTGACAACAGGAATATGGATCGTGACTAAAATCAAACTTCTGGCACTGGGTGTGTTCATCGCGACGTCAGCTGGCGCAGTGCACGCTGACGGGAAGTTAACGCTGGGGGCCGGCGTGGGCGTCGTCGAGCATCCTTATAAACAATATGATGCAGATGTTTACCCGGTACCTGTCATTAGTTATGAAAGTGATAACTTCTGGTTCCACGGTTTGGGTGGTGGCTACTACCTGTGGAATGATACCAACGACAAACTGTCCGTGACCGCTTACTGGTCGCCGATGTATTTCAAGCCGGGCGACAGCGACAATTCGCAGATGCGCAAGCTGGACCGCCGCAAATCCACCATGATGGCGGGTTTGAGCTACGTTCATAACACTCAGTACGGATTCCTGCGTACGACGCTGGCCGGCGATACGCTGGACAACAGCAATGGCATTACCTGGGATATGGCCTGGCTGTACCGTTATACCAACGGCAACCTGACCCTGACGCCGGGTATTGGCGTGGAGTGGAACAGCGACAATCAGAACGAATACTACTACGGCGTCTCGAAGCATGAGTCGAATCGCAGCGGCATGCGCAGCTACGATCCTGACAGCAGCTGGAACCCGTATCTGGAGCTGGCGGCGAACTATCGTTTCCTCGGCGACTGGAGCGTTTACGGTATTGCCCGTTACACTCGTCTGTCTGACGAAATCACCGATAGCCCGATGGTGGACAAATCCTGGAGCGGCCTGATTTCGACCGGGATCACCTATACCTTCTGACAGTGCACTTCCACAGACTTTTTTGTGCATCAAAACAGGGCGTCATGCCCTGTTTTGCTATACGGTGGTGCATCACATAGAGGAGATCATCGATGGCGCACACAACCTTACCTTTCGGCGATCAGCCAGCCGTACCGGTCATTGGTCTGGGAACCTGGTATATGGGCGAACAGCCGGACTCGCGTAAGCAAGAGATCGCTGCACTACAGGCGGGCATCGATCTTGGACTGACCCTTATTGATACCGCTGAGATGTATGCCGACGGGGGCGCGGAAGAGGTGGTCGGAGAGGCGCTACGCGGACGGCGCGATCGAGTGACGCTGGTGTCAAAGGTCTATCCGTGGAACGCTGGCGGGCAAAAAATGCAGGTTGCCTGTGAAGCCAGTCTGCGTCGTTTACAGACGGACTATCTGGACATGTACCTGCTGCACTGGCGTGGCGAATTCCCGCTACAGGAGACGGTCTCCGCGCTGGAAAGCCTGGTCCGGCAGGGGAAAATCCGCCGCTGGGGCGTGTCGAATCTCGATATTGATGATATGCAGGCGCTGTGGCGCGTCGATGGCGGCCAGCGCTGCGCCACCAATCAAGTGTTGTATCACCTTGCTTCGCGCGGAATTGAGCGGCAGTTGCTACCTTGGTGCCAGCAGCAACAGATGCCGGTGATGGCCTATTGTCCCCTGGCGCAGGCGGGGCGTTTGCGCCAGGGCCTGCTGAATGACCCCGTTGTAAACGAGATTGCCGATGCGCATCAGGCGACAGCGGCGCAAATTTTGCTGGCGTGGGCGATCGGGCATCCGGGAGTCCTGGCTATCCCGAAAGCGGCTTCGATACCGCATGTGGAACAAAATGCGGGCGCGTTGGCGATAACGCTTTCGGCGGATGAGCTGGCGCGACTGGATAACGCCTGGCCAAGGCCTGCGAAAAAGACACCGTTGGATATGGTCTAAAAAAACGCCCGACGGTTATCGGGCATTTTCGTTTACCGGTTTTGCGCGTTGATTAACGCTTCACAACGCGAATAGTCTGCGCCAGGCGAGTGGGTTTCTCTTCGCTGGCTTTCTGCGGCACGGTCACGCAGCAGGTTTCCACGCAAACAAAAGTTTTGTAGCCATCATCCGGCATATCGCCCATGCTGACGGAAAGCGCCGGGCCCGGGTTCCAGGCAACGACGTTACCGTGATGGCGATGGATCACGTCGATGTTGCGCTGCAGGACGTCATCATGAATCACGCTGCAGGCTTCGGCATTGAGATAAACGCGGTCGGTGCGGTCCGGGAAGGTCTGGATGCCGTCCTTCAGCACACCTTCTTCGGCATTCAGCACTTTATCGACATAGCGATCGCCAAGGCCGCTCACTTTGACTGCCGTGATATCGCCAACGTTGAAGTAGGTGTGCAGGGCGGAGGTGGTTTCAAACTCGCCGTGGGCTTCCAGTTCGATCTCGCAGGTCTTACCCAGCTTGAAGCGCGCATACAGCGTGAAGTCGTGAGGCCAGTATTTGCGGGTTTCGTCACTGCTCTGCAGTTCGAAGGTCAGCATCACGCCGTTTTCATCTTCGTCCTGGCATTTTAGCGCCCACGGCAGGTTGCGTGCGAAACCGTGCGACGGCAGCCCCTGTTGCGCTGACGGACCGAACCATGGCCAGCAGATGGGTACGCCGCCGCGCAGGGCGACGCCGCTTTTAAATGGGGTATTGTTGCTCAACCACAAAACTTCTTCTTCACCGGCCGGTTGCCAGGAGAGCAGGTGAGCGCCCTGCAGGGCGACGGTAGCTTTTACCTGCGGGTGGTCAACGACGATAAGTTCAAGATCGTCCAGCTTGCGGCGGGAGAATGCAGGAGAAAGTTGTTCAATCACCGGGAGAGCAAAAATTTTATTAATCATTACGCCATCCTCTTTCGGGCAAAAAAAAGAGCGACCGAAGCCGCTCTTATTGATTACTTATTCATCTCAACTTATTTGGAGATGTGAGCAATCAGGTCCAGAACTTTGTTGGAGTAACCAGTTTCGTTGTCGTACCAGGAAACCAGTTTCACGAAGTTGTCGTTCAGTGCGATACCAGCTTTAGCATCGAACACGGAAGTGCAAACTTCGCCGTTGAAATCGGTAGATACAACGTCGTCTTCGGTGTAACCCAGAACGCCTTTCATTGCGCCTTCAGAAGCCGCTTTGATTGCTTTCTTGATTTCTTCGTAGGACGCTGCTTTTTCCAGACGAACGGTCAGGTCAACAACGGATACGTTCGGAGTCGGAACGCGGAACGCCATACCGGTCAGTTTGCCGTTCAGTTCTGGCAGTACTTTACCTACCGCTTTAGCAGCGCCGGTAGAGGACGGGATGATGTTCTGCGCTGCGCCGCGGCCGCCGCGCCAGTCTTTGTGAGACGGGCCATCAACGGTTTTCTGAGTTGCGGTAGTAGCGTGAACGGTGGTCATCAGGCCTTCAACGATACCGAAGTTGTCGTTGATGACTTTAGCCAGCGGAGCCAGGCAGTTGGTGGTGCAGGATGCGTTAGAAACGATGTCCTGGCCTGCGTAAGTGTCGAAGTTAGCGCCGCGAACGAACATCGGAGTGTTGTCTTTGGACGGGCCAGTCAGAACGACTTTTTTCGCGCCAGCGGTGATGTGTTTACGAGCGGTTTCGTCGGTCAGGAAGATACCGGTTGCTTCAGCAACAACGTCAACACCAACTTCATCCCATTTCAGGTTAGCCGGGTCACGTTCAGCGGTAACACGGATTTTTTTACCGTTAACGACCAGATGACCGTCTTTCACTTCAACGGTACCGTCGAAACGACCGTGAGTGGAGTCATACTTCAGCATGTAAGCCATGTACTCTGCGTCTAACAGGTCGTTGATTGCAACGATCTCGATGTCAGAACGTTTCTGAGCAGCACGGAAAACAATGCGACCGATACGGCCAAAACCGTTGATACCTACTTTGATAGTCATATATTCCACCAGCTATTTGTTAGTGAATAAAAGGTTGCCTGTAAAATTACAAAAACCTTACGCAGCGTCAAGCGGAATCGTGTCAATCATTGCGACAAATCAATCCTGAGCAGACCTTTGCGCGATTGATTTGCCTCACTCTCCCTTTGAGCCCAATTCCATATGGGGACTGCGTCCGGAATTTTAAAGGTCATATAAGATAAAAATGTGATTAGTATCACAATTATCTGGCTGCCTGATGGCATCGGATAAGTTTAGAACAAAAGTACAGGTTTCATTGTTAATGTTTTGTTAGAATCGACGGGTAAAGTTGCCCTTTCAAAGCGAGAAGTAATCACATGGCTAATAAACCATCTCCTGACGAGCTCAAACAAGAATTGAGCGAGATGCAGTTTTATGTGACGCAGAATCACGGTACCGAACCGCCGTTTACCGGACGGTTGCTGCATAACAAAAAAGACGGCATCTACCACTGCCTGGTCTGCGATGCGCCGCTATTTCACTCACAATCCAAGTATGACTCCGGCTGCGGCTGGCCAAGCTTCTATGAGCCGGTGAGTGACGACGCGATTCGTTATCTCAATGATTACTCCCACGGGATGCAGCGTACTGAAATTCGCTGTGGCAATTGCGATGCGCATCTGGGGCATGTCTTCCCGGATGGCCCGCAGCCGACCGGCGAGCGTTTTTGCGTCAATTCGGCCTCTTTAAGCTTCACCGATGAGCAAAACGGCGAGCGAACTAAAGGCTAAGAAACGATTCAGCAAATTATTCCAAGACGGATGAGCAGAAGATGGATATCGAGCAAATTATTGCCAGCATGACGCCGGAACTGTACCAACGTTTAGCCACCGCGGTGGAGTTAGGAAAATGGCCGGACGGCGTTGCGCTGACCCCGGAACAAAAAGAAAACAGCATGCAGTTGGTGATGTTGTGGCAGGCGCGCAACAACACGGATGCGCAGCATATGACCATCGACACCAACGGTCAGATGGTGATGAAGAGCAAACAGCAATTGAAAGAGGATTTCGGTATCGTGCCGAAGCCGATTGCGACGTTCAAACCGCAGTAACCTGCCGCACAGAGCGCCCGGTTTAGCCGGGTTGCTCTCCATGTTACCCCGGTCGCGCAGTGCTTCCGGGGTGTGTGTTTTACTGCGTCTTGATACCTAGCGACTCGGCCAGTTGTCGGGCAAGCTGGTTTTTGTCATCTGCGCCATATTCCCAGAACATGCCGCCCGCTAACCCTTTGCTCTTGATGTAATCGGCTTTGATCGCCACCGAACGTGGATTCTCGTAGGACAGGGCGAAAAGCGCTTTGCCATCGGCAGAGTTTACCGATAACCACGGCACCTTCGCTTCGTCATCCCAGTGCTCAGTAAAGCGTTTCTGCGGATCGTTGAGCAGTTTGGCAACAATATCGTTGTATTTCACATAGGTATCTTTGCTCAGGTCATAACCCAGCGATTTAAACAACTCGATTTGCTGCGCCCCGAAGTAAGGCTGGGTAGCCGGGTTTTTCTGCGCGTCTGGCTTACTCCAGTCAATCCCTGGCTCGACGGCACGTTTCGGTACCCGGCCATAGAAACCAATGCCGAGATTCATCTGGCTGGGTTTGAGGCCAGCAGCCAGATAGTTATTTACCACAAAATCGGCGCTGTATTTATCCGCTGCGGCGACGGTCGGCCAATGGCGGGAGTCATACAGATTGGAGTTGAAATATTGTGTGCCGTAGGCCATGTCGTAGGTCATCAGATTGATATAGTCCAGCAGTGGGGCGACCGCTTTCACGTCGACCCAGCTTTTTGGACTTTCAACATTGGCGCCCACGGCGATGGTCACCAGTTTCTTAGTGCCAACGGCGGCACGTAGTTCTTTCAGCAACGCGGTAAAGTTATCGCGATCCGCCGGCTGGCTGGCCACCAATCCCCAGGCGCCGTTAACCGGAAACTCCCAGTCAAGATCGATGCCATCAAGGCCATATTGGTCAATGACCTGCTGAACCGAACGGATAAACACCGCCCGGCTTTCCGGCGTGGCCGCCGCGCCGGAAAATCCACGCGCGCCCCAGCCGCCAACGGAGAGCAGGACTTTCAGATCGGGATTCTGCTGACGTAACGCCGGCAGTTTTTGTAAATCCGCCTGTACTTTTGGCGACAGCCAGATTTGATGGAGATGCTCAGGATCTTTCAGCGCCTCGTTGGTCTCGTCTTTTTCATCGTTGTAGATAAGCCCGAACGAGTAGTTAAGGTGGGTTATTTGTCGGACATCCAGCTTGTCGATATCGCCGCCGGGGCCTGCGGTGACGTCGCCGCCGCCGTTGAAGTAGCCGACCGACATGAAAGATTGCGCGGAAACGACAGAGGCGCAGAGCAGGGGTAATGCTGCCAGCAAGGGCAAAAGTTTCATCGGAGTTCCTCTTTGACAATAAAAAAAAATGCACACGCCACGGAAATGGCGTGGCGAAAAAACAGCCTGTCTACAGTATCAGCCCTTATCCGGGGAAACTGCGAGACAGCTCAATTTATCGAGGTCAACGAGGCGGTAAATACCGCCCGGCGTGAGGTGCGCCGGGCGTGAGGTCAGGGCTGGGTTTCCAGCCAGTCGTCGAGGGTGTAGAGCGTAGCTCCGGCGGCGGCCATTTCCATAAAGGCAACGGCGCTGTCCTGCGGCTGCAGGTTGACGCCGCGACAGCCGTCGGTGATCACGTTGACGGCGTAGCCCAAATTCAGGGCATCAAGCACGGTAAACTTAACGCAGTAATCCGTCGCGAGGCCGAGAATGTTCAGCTCCGTCACGCCGTGCGCGCGCAGCCAGCCATCGAGTTCGGTTTTCTGCCGGTGACCGTTGTCGAAAAACGCGCTGTAGCTGTCGATTACCGGATTTTGCCCTTTATGAAACACGGCGTTAATAGCCTGCTGTTTGAGTAGCGGGTGCAGCGCGGCGCCATCGCTATGCTGCACGCAGTGATCGGGCCAGAAAGTCTGCGGCAGGCCATCAAGCTCGCCCTGGGCATAGGGTTCCGCCTGATGCTGACTGGCAAAGCTACCGTGGTTGGCCGGATGCCAGTCCTGGCTTGCGATGATGGCGTCGCCGCGCGCCAGGCTCCAGTCGATCAGCTGATTTGCGATATCAATGGTGCTGTCGCCTTCGGGGACGGCGAGTGCGCCGCCAGCGCAGAAATCGTTTTGCAGGTCGACCAATAGCAGCGCGCGATGGCTCATAGCATGTTCCTTATTCATCGGGGGTCAGCTCGCCGCGCAGGTTTTGCTGCATGGCGTTTCGAATGGCCGCACCATCAAGGTTCTGACTGAGCAGATAGTGTAGCTTTGTCAGCGTCGCTTCCACGGTCATATCAAAACCACTAATGACTCCGGCCTGCGCCAGCGCGTTGCCGGTGGCATAGCCACCCATATTCACCTTACCCGACATGCATTGCGTCAGGTTCACCACCACAATACCGCGCTGGCTGGCTTCCGCCAGGACCTGAATAAACTCGCCGTTCTGCGGCGCATTGCCTACGCCATAGGAGCGCAGGATCAGCGCTTTCACCGGCTGGCGCAGGAAATTACGCACCACATCGGCAGAAATCCCAGGATAGATAGTGACCACGCCGATAGGCTGCGGCGTAATCGGGTGGACGATCAGCTCGCCCTTTCCGTGCGGCGCGGGCGGAGTACCGAGACGGCGGATATGGATGCCGGCTTCCAGCAGCGGCGCCAGGTTTGGCGAAGCAAAGGCATCGAAACCGTCTGCGTGGGCCTTGGTCGTGCGGTTGCCGCGATACAGACGATTATTGAAGAACAGCGAAACTTCGTTGATCGGGTAGTTGGCTGCGACGTACAGCGCATTGAGCAAATTGATTTGCCCATCGGAACGCAGCTCGGCTAGCGGGATTTGTGACCCTGTCACAATGACCGGCTTACCTAAGTTCTCCAGCATGAACGACAGCGCCGAAGCGGTGAAGGCCATGGTATCGGTGCCGTGCAGGATAACGAAACCATCGTATTGGTCGTAGTGGTCGCGAATGTCGTCAGCGATATGCTGCCAGTCTTCCGGCGTCATATCAGACGAGTCCATCAACGGCGCATATTCATGAATAGTGAAGTCCGGCATCTCCGGGCGGTGGAACTCGGGCATTAGCGCCAGCTGGCGCTGCAGGTGGCCGGAAACGGGGATATAACCGTGATCGGAGCGCTGCATACCGATGGTCCCACCGGTGTAGGCAACGTAAATCGATTTCTTTTGCATAGCATCGCTTAGGTTGGACGTGAACAGGCGCAGTATAAAGTGGCAGGCAAAAAAATAAAGCGCTAACCCTGGGAGTTGCAGAGAAGCGCTTGAATTTAATGTCGTTGAAACGCTGCCCCACGGCGGGGGCAGACGGGGGATTAACGAATATTGGCGCAGGTCAGACAGAAGGCGTAGCGATTCTGCGGATCGTTAAATGCCGCCAGTTTATCGCTTTCCGTTTTCACAACGTCCGCGGCTGCCGCAACCGGCGCAGGCAGGTATGCTTGAATCGCGGCCGGCAGAGCCGCGCGCACTGAACCGGTCAGGCTATCCATCACCATCGCGAAGAACGTGGGTTCTTCCTGGTACCAGGTGATATGCCACTGTTTCAGTTTCGCCAGCTCCGCGGCTTTCGCCACCGCATCGTCGAAATCGCCGAGGCTATCTACCAGACCATTGGCCTTGGCATCTTCACCGGTCCAGACGTGGCCTTGCGCGATTTGGTCAATCTTCTCCGGCGTGCTCTTACGCGCATTAGCCACCAGGGTGATAAAGCGCTTATAGCCATTTTCGATGCTCAGCTGTATTAACTGCTGCACTTCCGGCGGTAGCGATTTGGTGGTTGAGACATCGGCCAGTGGCGAAGTGGCGACGCCATCGGTATGAACGCCAATCGAACCGAGCGTATTTTCCACCGTGTTAATCACGCCGAAGATACCGATGGAGCCGGTGAGGGTGCTCGGGTTCGCCACGATGTAATCCGCCGGGGTGGAGATCCAGTAACCGCCGGATGCCGCCATGCCGCCCATTGAGACCACCACCGGTTTACCCGCCGCTTTCGCCGCCGCCAGCTCTTCGCGGATGACCTCCGAGGCGCTGACGCTGCCGCCCGGGCTGTTGACGCGCAGGACGATCGCTTTTACTTTCGGATCCAGGCGCGCGTCGCGGATTTGCGCCGCGGTGGTGTCGCCGCCGACGTTACCCGGCGTTTCCTCACCGTCCATGATGGCGCCATTAGCAAAGATAACCGCAACCGCCGAACCCTGTTCAGTTGGCGCTTTGACGTTGTAATCGTAGTAGCTGATGGCGCGATAGTTGTTATCCGCTTTGCTCCAGCCAAACTGCTTAGTCAGCGCTTTTTCCACTTCCGTCGAGGTGGCCAGCTCGTCGACCAGCTTGTTATCCAGCGCGTATTTCGCGGTATCGCCATCAACTTTACGCAGGCCGTCGATCACGCCCTGAGCGCCGGGGAACAGCTGCTGCGCGGTGATCTGGCGGTTAGCGGCAATGGTGTTGAGATAGTTCTGCCACAGTTCGCCGATCCAACGGCTGTCCGCTTCACGCGCAGCCGGCGACATGTCGTCGCGAATAAATGGCTCGACGGCGGATTTGTAAGTACCGACGCGGAAAACGTGGGTCGAGACTTTTAGTTTATCCAGCAGCGACTTGTAATACAGGCCGTTGGTGGCAAAGCCGTGCAGGTCGACTTCACCCTGCGGCGAGAGCCAAATTTTATTGGCGAAACTCGCCAGATAGTATTGCCCCTGGGTGTAGCTGCTGCCGACGGCATATACCGGTTTACCGCTGTCGCGGAACTCGCGTAGCGCTTTACCGATATACTGCATCGAGGGCTGATCGCCGCCGACGAAGTTTTTCAGATCCAGTACGATACCGGTGATATTACGGTCGTCTTTCGCCTGGCGAATCGTCTGTACGATATCGAACAGCGAGTTCTCCTGCAGACGATCGGAACTGGCGCCGAACAGCTGGCGGCCGATGACCCCGAGCTTGCTGCTGGCGGAAGGCTTATCAACGACCACGCCGGTGATGTCCATCAGCAGCGCGCCGCGTGCGGTATGTTCCGCGGTGCTGCTGCTAAACTGTGCCCAGATGCCGACGCAAATCAGCACTAACACCAGGAACACCAGGTTCAGCGCGAATTGGCGAATGAAATTGAGTATTCGCCATGTCCATTTAAAAAATCCGGCAAGAAATCGCCAAAGGGTTCGCATGTATTCTCCCTAATATTTTGATGATGGGTCAGCCGCAGGGGCTGCCGCGTCTGGCTATCCTAAAGAGAGTGCCGACGCTTGTCAGCAGGAATCACCCATCGGGCTGTAACAAAATCCATGCGCATGTTAATTTTATGCAAAATGACATCACAGGAGTTACACAGATGGATGCTCTCGAACTACTGGTAAATCGCCGCAGCGCGTCGCGCCTGACCGATCCGGCTCCGGCTGGTGAACAGCTGGAAAATATCCTTCACGCGGGGATGCGTGCGCCGGATCACGGCACGTTACAACCGTGGCGGTTCTTTATTATTGCCGATGATGGCCGCGAACGCTTTAGCCAACTGCTGGAAAAAGGGGCGATGGCCGCCGGGCAGGATGAAAAAGCCATTGAAAAAGCACGTAATGCGCCGTTCCGTGCGCCGTTGATTATCGCGGTAGTCGCACGCTGCGAAGAACATCCGAAGGTACCGCTGTGGGAACAGGAGATGTCCGCAGGATGTGCGGTGATGGCGATGCAAATGGCCGCAGTGGCGCAGGGCTATAACGGTATCTGGCGTAGCGGTGCGTTAACCGAGAGTCCGGTTGTCCGCGAAGGCTTTGGCTGCCGCGAACAGGACAAAATTGTCGGTTTCCTCTACCTTGGCACGCCGCAGTTAAAAGCATCAACCACGTTTACGCGTCCGGATACCGCGCCGTTCGTCACGCGCTTCTGAGTCAGTGCTTGTTACGCCGGTGGCGCTGCCGCTTACCGGGGCTACAGCGCTGTGCGATTTAGTAGCCCGGAGAAGGCGCAGCGCGCCGCCTCCGGGAAAAAACCTTAAAAAAGTTGCAAACCGATAACAGTATCCACGGTCCGTGCGGCCTGCCTTTAATTTATTCACCATGCTGGCTGAAACTACTGGTGCTGGCTATCTCAAAATCCCCGGTGGCGCTGGCGCTTACCGGGGCTACAGCGTTTTGCGATTTGGTAGCCCGGAGAAGGCGCGTTAAGCGCCGCCTCCGGGAATGCAACGGCGATGACGTTACTTCTGCGTTTTGGCGAATTCATCCTTTGCTTTCTGCAACTGCTGTTGGAAGGCCGGGTTGGTATGCAGGGTCGCCACCACCGCCGAGCCGACTATCCGCGCCGCATCGACGTCGCTCTGCCAATGATAGCCGCAGATAACCCGGCTTTCGCCCAACTCATAGCCGCGTTTGAGAATTTCGTTTTGCCGCTGCGGATTGATCTCCGACAGTACCAGCGCGGTTGCCCAACCGATAGAGGTATGGCCGGAAGGGTAAGATCCGTTTTTCGACAGCTTGTCCTGCTCGGTAGTGTTACAGGTTGAAACGCCGTAGAACGCAAACGGGCGAATGCGCATATATTTCTCTTTCGCGCTGCGGGTGGCCAGATCGCCGGCATCCTCAATCATATTTGTCAGCAGCTTATGTAACTGCGGCGCGTCTTTTTCGGTGATGGGCGAACCAAAAGCGCTGGAGAAGGCATTCGCGACGCCGCCGGCGCTCAGGTTAGCATCTTCAGCCGCCAGCTTGCCGCGTTCGGTATTGCGCAGCAGCCGTCCTTTCTCATACATCGCCTGATCGTTTAAAAATGCGATGCTGCCAACTTCCGGCGGCGGCGGCAACAGCGCCAGACTATCGATGGCCTGTGCATTTTTCAGATAATAGAGATCCGGTTTGGTGGTTGCATCATTGCCGGCAGGGACCAGCGCGAAAGCGTTAACGGAAAACAGGCTGGCGAGGCAGAGGGCGAGAACGCGCTTTTTCATCTACATTTCCTTACGGTGTTATATGTCCAGAACAATGGTTTTGTTTTTAGTCACATTTTTGTCATCTGTAAGTAAAAGTTAAAATGGCGTTGAAAAAATTGTTCGGTATCGCAAAAACGCATATTTGTCTGCTTAATGAGCAACCACTCGCGATTTCGGACTGTCGCACTTATCACCTTGCCGTTTGGGCGCTACCATAGCGGGATTGCAATGACAGGAGATGTCCATGAGCGAGCAAGCTATTCGTTTAACGCAATACAGCCACGGAGCCGGTTGCGGTTGTAAAATTTCCCCTAAAGTGCTGGAAACCATTCTGCATAGCGAGCAGGCGAAGTTTGTCGACCCGAACCTGCTTGTCGGCAACGAAACCAGTGACGATGCGGCGGTCTACGATCTGGGTAACGGGACGTCGATCATCAGCACCACCGATTTTTTCATGCCGATCGTCGATAATCCTTTTGATTTTGGCCGTATCGCGGCGACTAACGCCATCAGCGACATTTTCGCCATGGGCGGCAAACCGATTATGGCGATTGCGATACTTGGCTGGCCAATCAACACGCTGGCGCCGGAGATTGCTCGCGAAGTGGTTGAAGGCGGGCGTTTTGCCTGCCAGCAGGCCGGGATTGCGCTGGCGGGCGGTCACTCCATCGATGCGCCGGAACCGATTTTCGGGCTCGCGGTGACCGGCGTGGTGCCAACCGAACGTATCAAGAAAAACAGCACCGCGCAGGCGGGCTGCAAGCTGTATCTGACCAAACCACTGGGTATTGGCGTGCTGACTACCGCCGAGAAGAAATCGTTGCTGAAGCCGGAACATCAAGGGCTGGCGACGGAAACCATGTGCCAGATGAACCTTGCCGGCGCCGCATTTGCCAATATCGAAGGGGTAAAAGCGATGACCGACGTCACCGGTTTCGGCCTGCTGGGGCATCTCAGCGAAGTCTGCCGCGGCGCGGGCGTTCAGGCGCAACTAAACTACGCCGATATCCCTAAACTCCCGGGCGTTGAAGCTTACATTGCCGCCGGAGCGGTGCCGGGCGGCACCGGACGCAACTTTGCCAGCTACGGTCATTTGATGGGCGAGATGCCGGCGGAATGGCGCGATCTGCTGTGCGATCCGCAAACTTCCGGCGGCCTGCTGCTGGCGGTCACGCCGGAAGCCGAAGCCGAAGTCCAGGCCGCTGCCGCGGAATTTGGCATTAAGCTTGCCGCCATTGGCGAGCTGGTCACCGCCCGCGGCGGGCGTCCAATGATCGAGATCCGTTGATTAGATGCGGTTGTTTATTGCAGAAAAACCGAGTCTCGGTCGCGCTATCGCCGATGTGTTGCCGAAACCGCATCGCAAAGGCGATGGCTTTATTGAGTGCGGCAACGGGCAGGTGGTCACCTGGTGTATCGGCCACCTGCTGGAGCAGGCGCAGCCGGATGTTTACGACGGCCGCTATGCGCGCTGGAACCTGCTCGATCTACCTATCGTTCCGGAAAAGTGGCAACTGCAACCAAAACCGTCGGTCACGAAACAGCTGAACGTCATCAAGCGCCTGCTTGGCGAGGCGCAGGAAGTGGTTCACGCGGGCGACCCGGATAGAGAAGGGCAACTGCTGGTCGATGAGGTGCTGGACTACCTGCAGCTGGCGCCGGAAAAGCGCCAACAGGTGCAGCGTTGCCTCATTAACGACCTCAACCCACAGGCGGTTGAGCGGGCGATTAACCGCCTGCGCGCGAATAGCGAGTTTGTCCCGCTGTGCGTGTCGGCGCTGGCCCGCGCTCGCGCCGACTGGCTGTATGGCATCAACATGACCCGCGCCTACACCATTCTCGGGCGTAATGCCGGCTATCAGGGAGTGTTGTCGGTTGGTCGCGTACAGACGCCGGTGTTGGGGCTGGTGGTGCGTCGCGATGAAGAGATCGAGAACTTCGTCGCCAAAGATTTCTTTGACGTCAAAGCGCATATTGTCACGCCGCAAGACGAGCGGTTTATCGCCACCTGGGTGCCGAGCGAAGCCTGCGAACCCTATCAGGATGAAGAGGGGCGTTTACTGCATCGCCCGCTGGCCGAGCATGTGGTTAAACGCATTGAAGGCCAGCCGGCAATCGTGACCGGCTATAACGATAAGCGCGATTCCGAACCGGCGCCGCTACCGTTTTCACTGTCGGCGTTACAGATCGAAGCGGCCAAACGTTTCGGCTTCAGCGCCCAGAACGTGCTGGATATCTGCCAGAAGCTGTATGAGACCCACAAACTGATTACCTATCCGCGCTCGGATAGCCGCTACCTGCCTGAGGAACATTTTGCCGGCCGCCATGCGGTACTGAATGCGATTAGCGTCCATGCGCCAGATCTGCTGCCGCAGCCGGTGATGGATCCGGAGATCCGCAACCGCTGTTGGGATGATAAAAAGGTCGATGCGCACCACGCCATTATCCCGACCGCGCGCAGCAGTCAGGTCAAACTCAACGATAACGAAGAGAAGGTATACAACCTGATCGCTCGTCAGTATCTGATGCAGTTCTGCCCGGATGCGGTGTTCCGCAAGTGCCAGATTGACCTGGATATTGCTAACGGCAAATTTGTCGCCAAGGCGCGCTTCCTCGCCGAAGCGGGCTGGCGCGCGCTGCTTGGTAACAAAGAGCGCGACGAAGAGAACGACGGTACGCCGCTGCCGGTGGTCGCCAAAGGCGATGAGCTATTGTGCGAAAAAGGTGAAGTGGTGGAGCGACAAACCCAGCCGCCGCGCCACTTTACCGACGCGACGTTACTCTCGGCGATGACCGGTATTGCCCGCTTTGTGCAGGATAAAGAACTGAAAAAGATCCTCCGCGCAACCGACGGTCTGGGGACGGAAGCGACCCGCGCCGGGATTATTGAGCTGCTGTTTAAGCGCGGTTTCCTGAATAAAAAGGGGCGCTATATCCACTCATCGGATGCCGGTCGGGCGCTAATCCATTCTCTGCCGGAAATGGCCGCGCGCCCGGATATGACCGCCCACTGGGAATCGGTATTGACGCAAATCAGCGAAAAACAGTGCCGCTATCAGGACTTTATGCAGCCGCTGGTGGGGACGCTGTTCCAGCTTATCGATCAGGCGCGGAGCACGCCGGTGCGCCAGTTCCGCGGGCTGGTCGCGCCAGGCGGAGCGAAAAAGTCGTTTAGTAAAGGGAAAGGCAAGCCGAAAGGGAAAAAGCCGGCGGCGGACATCGCGCCGGAAAGTCCGCAATAATTTTCTTCGCCCCTCGCCACGAGGGGCTTAGCTAAAACGCACTTCCGCCTGAGGGCGCTAAACCCGGATGAGGGTTTTCCCACATATCATTTCCGCCTCCCTGCTCTAAAATAGGGTTATTGATGTTAAAGAAGGGATGAAAAGGAAAAGATGATGAGCGAACAAATCAGTAAACAACCGCAAGTTGACCACGCTGAAGAGAATGCTTTTTTCCCTTCAGCCTACTCCCTTAGTCAGTTTACCAGCCCAGTGTCCGATCTCAGCGGCGCTGATTATGCATCAGGGTATCGCGGGCGGCGGAAAGTGCTGGTTATCGCCGCCGATGAACGTTACCTGCCTACCGATAACGGCACGCTCTTTTCGACCGGTAATCATCCGGTAGAGACGCTGCTGCCGATGTACCATCTGCACGCCGCAGGTTTCGATTTTGATATTGCGACGCTCTCCGGGCAAATGGTCAAGTTCGAATACTGGGCGATGCCGCGCGAAGACCAAAAGATTATGCCGTTCTTCGAGCGTTATCTGCCGCAGTTCCGCCAGCCGCTGGCGCTTTCAGATGTTGTGGGGCAACTGGGGGCTGATAGCGACTATGCGGCGGTATTTATTCCCGGCGGCCACGGTGCGCTTATCGGCCTGCCGGAGAGCGAAGCCGTCGCCGAAACGCTGCGCTGGGCGCTGCGGCACGATCGGTTTGTGATTTCGCT
The DNA here is from genome assembly GCF_040064515.1 of Klebsiella sp. CN_Kp104. Taxonomy (NCBI): domain Bacteria; kingdom Pseudomonadati; phylum Pseudomonadota; class Gammaproteobacteria; order Enterobacterales; family Enterobacteriaceae; genus Klebsiella; species Klebsiella sp. CN_Kp104. The sequence goes on from NZ_JBEAII010000004.1 coordinate 65,061, forward strand.
CTGTCACGGCCCGGCGGCGTTTCTCGCATTACGTCATGGGGAGAATCCGTTAAACGGTTATGCCATTTGCGCGTTTCCGGATGCCGCCGATAAACAAACGCCGGATATCGGCTATATGCCAGGTCACCTGACCTGGTATTTTGGCGAAGCGCTGAAAGCGATGGGGCTGGAAATCGTAAACAGCGATATTAAAGGTCGTGTGCATCAGGATCGTAAAGTGCTGACCGGGGACAGTCCTTTTGCGGCAAATGCGCTCGGTCAACTGGCGGCAAAAGCGTTGCTCGACGAATATGCAAAGTAACAGCAATCTGATGAGGGGGAGCAGTGAAATATATCTCAATTAGTCACCCGGGCGGCCCGGAGGTTCTTCAGATTGGTGAAGGCGACATCCCTTCGGTTGGTGATAACGACGTCCTGATCCAGGTGAAAGCCGCTGGCGTCAATCGGCCGGATATCTTACAGCGGCAGGGCGTTTATCCGATGCCGGAAGGAGTAACGCCGATACCCGGGCTGGAAGTCGCTGGAGTGGTCGCGGCGGTAGGATCGCAGGTGACGGATTTTCATCCCGGCGATAAAGTTTGCGCTCTGACCAACGGCGGCGGCTATGCGGAGTATTGCACGGTACCGGCGGGGCAAACGTTGCCAATACCGCCTGGGCTGAGCTTTAGCGAAGCGGCGGCGATACCTGAAACTTTCTTTACCGTGTGGGCCAACCTGTTTCAGATGGGCAGGGCGCAACCTCATGAAAGCGTGCTGATTCACGGCGGGGCCAGCGGCATCGGAACAACGGCGATCCTGCTGTGTCATGAGTTAGGTATGAAAGTCTATACCACCGTCGGGCAGGAAGAAAAAGTGGCGGCGCTGCGTCCTTATGCCACGGCTATCAATTACAAAACCGATGATTTCGCTGAGAAAATCAATCAGCTGACCGATGGTAAAGGCGTCGACGTTATTCTCGATATCGTGGGTGGCCCCTATTTTAATCGTAATCTGGAACTGCTGAAGCGAGATGGGCGGCTGGTGATTATTGGCTTTATGGGGGGACGAATCGCCCATGATGTTGATATTCAAACCTTGATGCTCAAGCGCGCGACCGTGACCGGTTCAACGATGCGAGGACGAAGCGCGGAAGAAAAAAGGCAGATCGCTCAGGCGCTACAGCGCCATGTCTGGCCGCTGCTGTCGCAGGGTAAATGTAAACCGCTGATTTACGCCAGCTATCCGATGGCTGAAATCGCGCAGGCGCATGCCTGCCTCGATAGCGGTAATCACCTGGGGAAAGTGGTGATTACCATGGAGTAGCGTTGATATCCCCGACGCCGGGCGTCGGGGATAAAGACACAGATTAAATCACACCCTGCGCCAGCATGGCGTCAGCGACCTTGACGAAGCCGGCGATATTGGCGCCGCGGACGTAGTTGGTCTGCTTCTCTTCACCGCCGTATTCGACGCAGGCGTGGTGAATATCCAACATGATGTGATGCAGACGCGCATCCACTTTCTCCGCTTTCCAGCCCATACGCGCGGCGTTCTGCGCCATTTCAAGGCCGGATGTGGCGACACCGCCGGCGTTGGCAGCTTTGCCCGGCGCGAACAGCACGCCAGCATCGAGGAATAGATCGGTGGCGGCAATGGTGGTGGGCATGTTAGCGCCTTCGGCAACCGCTTTAACGCCATTGGCGATCAGCATTTGCGCGGCATCGACGTCCAGTTCGTTCTGGGTCGCGCACGGCAGCGCAATATCTACCGGCACTGACCACGGCTGCTGGCCTTCGAGGTAGGTTAGACCGAATTCGCGCGCGTAATCGGCAACGCGACCGTGGCTGCGCTCTTTAATGTCGATCAGACGGGCCAGTTTTTCTTTAGTGAAGCCGGCTTCGTCTACCACCGTACCGTTGGAATCGGAAGCGGTAATGACGCGCGCGCCGAATTCCATGGCTTTCTCAATGGCGAACTGCGCCACGTTGCCGGATCCGGATACCGCGACGCGCATCCCTTCGAAGCCCAGGCCGTGGCGCTTGAGCATCGCTTCTGTAAAGTAAACCAGACCGTAACCGGTAGCCTCCGGGCGGATGAGACTGCCGCCGAAGGAGAGACCTTTGCCGGTGAAGACGCAGGCGCTATTGTTGGAAAGCTTGCGCATCATGCCGGCCATAAAGCCGACTTCGCGGCCGCCAACGCCGATGTCGCCCGCGGGTACGTCGGTGTCCGGGCCGAGGTGACGATACAGTTCCGTCATCAAGGCCTGGCAGAAGCGCATCACTTCGCCGTCGCTTTTACCTTTCGGGTCGAAATCGCTGCCGCCTTTACCGCCGCCCATCGGCAGCGTGGTGAGGGCGTTTTTGAAGGTCTGTTCGAAGCCCAGGAACTTAAGGATCGACAGGTTGACCGACGGGTGGAAGCGCATGCCGCCTTTGTACGGGCCAATCGCGGAGTTGAACTGCACGCGCCAGGCGCGGTTAACCTGAACCTGATTGCGATCGTCAACCCAGACGACGCGGAACTGGATGACGCGCTCCGGTTCGACCAGGCGTTCCAGCAAATTGAGCTGACGATAGCGCGGATTCTGTTCAAGGAACGGCCACAGAGTGGTCATCACTTCGCGGACGGCTTGGGCGAATTCAGTTTGATGCGGGTCGCGCTGTTGAACGCGGGCGAGAAAACTTTCCAGAGTACACGCCTGATCCATAGATGTAATTTCCCCTTACGGTTGTGGTTGCTTGTTATTTTTTATACACGGCCTTGAAAAAGCCGATTTTCCGACTATAACACCGGAAATAGTTAGGCTGACAAGGAAAAATTGAGTGCGGAGAAAAATTTATAATCCGACAAGGGTCATAACTAAAAACGATGACCCAGGCCGAAGATGGGGGGAAGAAACTAACCTGCCTGTTGAGCGATAAAGGCATTCAGCAGAGGAATATCCGCCGGCGCCAGATCAAATTCTAATGCTTGCGACGGCGTACACCAGCGCAGTTCGCTATGGTAATGAGCGACCGGTTCACCGCTAAACTCGCCAATCCACCAGGCATGCAGGTGGATCAAACGTCCGGAGACTTCCCGTTGATGGCTGGCGATATAGCGGGTTGGCCTCGCAACGATAGCCAACTCCTCTTCCAGTTCGCGCGCTAACGCCTGCGGCTGGCTTTCGCCATGTTCGACTTTGCCGCCGGCGAACTCCCACAGCCCCGGCTGATCGGCATGCGGCGGGCGCTGCGCCAGCAGGATTTTACCGTCGCGTTCGATAATCGCGGCGACAACATCAATGATTTTTTGCATAGTTGTCCTGAATCATTCAAATACCGGCCTTGCTTATAATGGCGTATTATCTCCGTCTTTCCCCTGTCCCGACAACCTTTTAGCCTGATGGAGCGACACCGTGCTTGATAGCCGCCTGCATCCCCGATTGAAGCCCGTACTGAATGCCATCGCCCGCGTGCTCGATCGTCCGGGGATCTCCCCTGACGGCCTGACGCTTTTCGGTTTTGCTATCGGCGTGCTGGCGCTGCCGTTTCTGGCGCTCGGCTGGTACGGCGCCGCGCTGGCGGCCATTGTGCTGAACCGGTTGCTGGATGGCCTGGATGGCGCGCTGGCGCGGCGGCGCGGCCTCAGCGACGCCGGCGGATTTCTGGATATCTCGCTCGATTTTTTGTTTTACGCGCTGGTGCCGTTCGGTTTTATTGTTGCCGACCCGGCGCAAAATGCACTGGCGGGCGGCTGGCTGCTGTTTGCGTTTATCGGCACCGGCAGCAGCTTCCTGGCGTTTGCGACCCTCGCGGCAAAGCATCAAATTGCCAATCCGGGCTATGCGCATAAATCATTTTATTATCTTGGCGGGTTGACTGAAGGAACGGAGACGATCCTGCTATTTGTGCTGTGTTGCCTGTTTCCTGCGCACTTCACCTGGCTGGCGTGGTGTTTCGGCGCGTTATGCTGGCTGACGACCTTCACCCGTATCTGGAGCGGCTACCTGACGCTGAGGGAGGCGCAAAGCCAGCACCTCCCTCAGTAGGCGGATTATTTGCTGCTGTCCGGGCCGCGTTCGCCGGTGGCTACCGGATTTTGCGGATTACCGCTCCATTCGTACCAGCCGCCGTCGTAAACGGAGACGTTTTTCCAGCCCATCGCTCTGGCGTACATGAAGGTCTCCGAGGCGCGCCAGCCTGTGCCACAGTAAAACGAGACCTGCTGGTTGGGCAGAATGTTCCACTGTTTCCACATCGCCGCGATATCATCGGCGCTGCGCATGGTGCCGTCCGGATTATGGAAGTCTTCCATATGGGTGGAATCGCTGCCGGCATGACCCCAGCGGGCGCCAGCAATATCGCCCTTCGGCTTGATGTAGCTATAGCCGCTGGTGGTGCCGATAAATTCCGGCCATGAGCGTACGCTGACCAGCGACGCATCCTGGCGGTGTAGTAACCCACGCGCCTGTTCGGTATCGAGCATTAACTGCGGCTGACCGGGGATCGGCGCGCCGAAATCGGTCACCGTTTTTTCTTTCGCTGGCATGCCGCGCTCGACCGGCAGATTCGCGTCGGACCAGCTTTTCCAACCGCCGTCGAGCAGGCGGACATCTTTCACCCCGGCATACAGCATGATCTGCGCGACGCGCGCGGCGGCGTAGACGTCGCGGCCGTACAGAATCACCGTGGTGTCATGGCGAATACCGTGTTTAGCCAGCATCGCTTTTAGCTGTTCATCGGACACTTTGTTCCACAGCGGCTCGCTTTCCACTTCATTGGTATCGATATAACCGGCGCCGGGAATGTGATTCAGCAGATAAAATTTCGGCGCCCCCCAGGCCACTTCAAACAGTTTCCAGTCGCCCTGCGGGGCGGCGGTAACGGTTTTACCTTGCTGTAAATCGTGGATCCACTGCGGATATACCAGCTGCTCAAAGTGCGGCAGCTTCTGCAGGCGCTCGCCCTGACTGAAGGCGTCGCTAAGCGTGCTGAGTTTGGTGAATCCGGCTTCTTTCAGGCGCGCCGCAACCCTGGCGTTATCGTCAGCGCCGCCATATAACGCGATTGGCGTATCGGCCTGCAGCCGGTGCTGAGTAGCCCAGGCACGCAGTTGTTCGTCGCTCATTGCGCCAAGCCAGGTAGCGGAGAGGTTTAGCGCCTGCGGTTCATGGCCCTGTGGGCCGTTGGCGCTTTGCGGCCAACCGTTATAGAAAGCGCTGAGGCGGGTGTCTATCGCTACGCCGTGCAGCTGTTGCAGCGTTGAAAAGTCCAGCGTTGGCATGGTATCAGCAGCGAAAGTAGAGGAAGCAGCAAGCCCCATGAGCAGGGCGAGTGCGGTCAATTGAGAAACACGTTTCATCGAAATGCCCGACGGTAGAAAGAGGAGGGCTCATTCTCTGCTCCTGATAAGGGAATTTCTTTGCGATAACGCAGGTTAGGCGGAATTTGCCTGCCAGGCGGCAATATTAATACAGCGTCCGCCCGGCGGGAGATCCTGACTGTCGTGAGTCACCAGCACCGCCGGGATTGCCAGCCGGTCAATTTCCGCAAACACCCACTGGCGAAAATCGGCGCGAAGTTCTGCATCCAGGCGATTAAAAGGCTCATCCAGCAGCAGCGCTTGCGGCCTTGCCAGCAGGGCGCGCAGCAGGCTGACGCGCGCGCGCTGTCCGCCGGAGAGCGTGGCCGGATCGCGCGAGGCGAAGCCCGGCATGCCGGCGCGCGCCAGCGCTTGCTCAACTTCAGCCTGGCGCGCCGCGCCGCGGATTTCAGCGGGCAGGGCGAGCTGTAAATTGTGCCCCACGCTGAAGTGGTCAAACAGTAGCGCATCCTGAAACAGGATGCCAATGCGTCGCGCTTCAGTGGCGAGCCCGTCGCAGCGGCGTTTGTTGAGCCATAATTCACCTTCGGCGCGAAAGGTGTCGGCAAGCGCGCCGATCATCCAGGCGAAAAGGGTTGATTTACCGCAGCCGGAAGGGCCCATCAAGGTCAATACTTCGCCGGGGGCGACAGAAAAATTTACCCCACACAACAGCGGTTGGCGGTGGAGGGTTAATGTCAGATTGTGAACGGTTAGCATTAGCGTAATCCCCGGCGGCGACGGCCTATACACCAGGCTATCAGCGCAGTAACCATAAAACAGATCGCCGGTAGCAGCAATTGCCACAGCGCTTGTGCGGCAAGCCGCGTACTGTCGCCGCCGCTGCTCAGCGCGACCGCTTCGCTGGTCAACGTCGGCGTCCGCCCGCCGCCGAGCCACACGGTCGGCAGATATTGCGCGATACTCACCGAAAACCCGACCGCCAGCGCGGTAAGCAGCGGTCGTGCCATTGACGGCAGTTTGACCCACCAGAACTGGCGGCCGCGCCGCCAGCCAAGCGTACGGGCGATCAATAGCAACCGTGGATCAAGATTGCGCCACGCCGGGGAGAGGATAAACAGCATCCATGGCACGACCCATAACAGATGCCCCCATAATACCGTCATCAATTGACCGTCGAACCAGCCCACGAGCGCTAATTGATATTGACCATCGGCTAGCGGCAGCGTCGGGATGATTAATGGCAGCCAGAGTCCGTTATATCTGGCGGGACCGAACTCCAGCCACAGCAGGCACAGCGCGGCCCCCAGTATCGCCGCGCCTAACGCCAGCCAGAGGCTGTTGCCGATCGCCTCAGCCGTTGGCTGCGTCCATTGTGAAATGCCAGCCAACAACAACGCGCAAACCAGACCGCAGGCGGGTACCGCCTGCGCCAGGATATGTCCAGTCGTTGCGTTGGCGGGGGCGGCGCGCTTGCCGCATAGTGCGGGAATAGTTTGCCGCCAGCGGCGCCAGCCTACCGATGCGATGGCCGCGAAGATTAACGTGAACGCCAGCAGCAGCAGGCTGGCCAGCGCGCCTTTCGCCTGTTGCAGCGGATCGCCCTGATTAAGCCATTGCCACGCCAGTACCGCCAGCGTTGGCGGATTTCCCGGACCGATCACCAAAGCGACATCCACCGCCGACAAACTCCAGGCGACGGTGGCCAGCAGAACAAGGCTCATCGATGGCAGCAGTGCCGGCACAATAATCCACTGCAGACATTGCCAGCGGTTGTAGCCGAGGGTTTTCATGACTACGGTTTGGGCCGCCAGCTGTTTTTCACCCAGTACGCCATACGCCACCCACAGTAAAAAAGCGCTCTCTTTAACCGCCATTGTCAGGCCCAGCCCGATACCGTAGCGATCGACCGGTGGGCTCAATGCGGGAAACAGACGATACAGCCAGCCGCCTTCGGCAAATAGCAGCAAGGCGGCGGTGGCGAAGGCGACATGGGGTACCGCCAGCAGCAGCGGTAATCTTCTCGCCAGGCGCTGCCAGCCAGTAGCTGGCCATAATGCGCCAATCACCATCAGGGTGATGAACAGCGCGCCGCCCACCGCCAGCAGCGTAGAGACTAGCGTCGCCGCCAGCGCCTGCGGCAACTGCGGATCGCTAAATAGCGCCCGCCAGGCCGCGGCGTCGACGGCAGGTATCGCCATCAGCGCGGCGGCGGGAAGCAGAGGGAGATAGATAAGCGCTATCGCTCCCCACGTCAGCGCAATTAGTGGGTACCGTAGCGGCGCAACCATTCCTGCTCCAGCGCGTCAACCCAGGCGGCGTGCGGTTCAGCCAGCATCGGCGGCGTCGCTTTCGGCTGCACGGCGTAAAATGCGGCGCGCTGGGCGTCGTTGAGTTTTTCGGGATCGAGTACGCTGGGATCGCCCCAGATTTGCGGATCGGCTTTGCGTAGCTGAGCCTGTGGCGATAGCAGGAAGTTGGCCACCACCTGTGCGCCTGCCGTCGCGCGGGCGTTGGCGGGGATAGCGACAAAATGCACGTTGCCGAGCATCCCTTGTTTAAAACCGAAGCTATAACTGTCTGGCGGAAGTTCGCCGCTGGCGGCTTTTTGCTGCGCATGCAGCGGATTGAAGGTCAGCGATAGTTGTAGCGTGCCTTGCGCCAGCATCGCGTCCATCCGCGCCGGCGACAGCGGAAAATCGCGACCCTGGCGCCAGAGGTGGGGGTGTAGCCTGTCGAGATAGGCCCATAGCGGCGCGGTCACCGCGGCGAAACTTGCCGCCTGCGGCGGCTGGCGCAGGGCCTCCGGCCGATCGGTCAGCGCGATCAGCAGCTGCTCAAGAAAAGCGGTGCCGGTAAAATCCGGCGGCCGCGGATAGGTGACGCTGCCTGGATGCGCTGTGGAGAAAGCCAGTAGCGCCTGTGCGCTGTCCAGGGGGGCAGACAGCTGCGATCGGCGGGCGATAAAGGTCAGCTGCGCGCTGCCCCACGGGGATTCCGCGCCGTCGGTGGCGATGGAGAAATCTTCTCGAACCGGTTTTCGCGTATCGACGTAGCGCCAGTTAGGCAGCTTCTCGGCCCAGTCGCTGCGAAGTAAATTCGCCTGCTTCAATGTGCGGAAATTCTCGCCATTAATCCACAATAAATCGATTGAACCGCCGTGGGAACGCCCGGCACGCGCCTCGGTCTGAATACGCTTGACCGCATCGGCGGCATCGGCGATATGTACAATACGCAGATCGACGGCGTAATCCCGTTTCACCTCGGCGCTGACCCAGTCGAGGTAACGGTTAACCGCCGGGTCGCCGCCCCAGGCGTTGAACCACACCGTCTGGCCGCGCGCCTGCTGGCTGATGCTCTGCCAGTTCTCGTCGGCGTTGGCGAGAGTCGGGGCCAGCAGCAGTGCGGCAAGCCAAATTAAACAATAACGCAGACTGCGCATATTGACTCCTTAGGGATGAGTGTCGAAAACATCGGGCTTCGGGATTTGGCACAGGCCTTGCGCCGGGATCGCCAGCGCGGAATTAAAGCGTGCGGATAAATTTTGCAGGCCGATCAGCGCGGTTAGTTCGGTTAACGCCTGAGCATCGAACTGCTGCGCCAGCCGGGCGCGCAGTGCATCATCGACGGCGGGCGGCGTCATGCTCGCCGCTTCGGCATATTCCAGCGCCAACCGTTCGCTATCGCTGAATAATCCGCTATTGCGCCAGTCGTTAACCGCCAATAGTTTTTCGCTGCCGCCGGCGCGCTGCGCCAGTTTCATGCTGGTGATATCAATGCAAAATTCACAGTGACACAGCTGGGCGATACGGGCGCTCACCAACGAGCGTAGCAGCGGATCGAGCGGCGAGCGTCGGCGTTCCAGATATCCGACAAACATGGAGACCAGATAAAACGCCAGCGGGATGCGCCCCCACCAGCGGATAGGGCTGAGCACCGCGCCATAATGGCGACGGTGTAGCCACGCCTGCGGGCGCAGGATCAATGGAATCGACGTTAACGGCGGTAGATTCATGGCGATTTCCTGTTGTGATGCGCAACGTATTGCGCTTTGACTATCGCGACTACGATAGCTAAAGCGAACAAAATAGATAAACCGCTGAGCAGCCAGAACAGCCCCCCCGTCAGCAGGCTTCCGGCCCACGAGTAGACGATAGTCGCCGGTAATTGGCCGACGCCGGTGGCAAACATAAAATGGCGAAAGCGGATTGAGGTTAGCCCAGCGGCGTAACTCACCGGATCGAAAGGGACGAAGGGCAGCAGGCGGCAAACCAGGATGGTGTGCTTGCCGTAGCGCCTAAAAAAACCATCTACGCTCTGTAATACCGCCTTGCCGGTTAGTTTTTCTACCACTTCACGGCCCAGTACGCGGGCAATAAAAAAGCACAACGCCGCGCCAGCCATCGCGCTGACCCATGACAATACGCCGCCCCACAGTGCGCCGAACAGCGAAGCGTTGGCAAAGGTAATTAAAAATGCCGGCAGCGGCGCGACAATCGCCTGCAGGATCATCAGCCCGAAAGAGACCAGGGCTGCCAGCGGACCATAAGCGTGAATAAAACGCTCCAGCGCTTGCTGATCGAGGGTGGCAAACGCGCTGAAGCTATGTTGCACAAAGGAGCGTACGCCCGGTATTAACCACCAGCCGACGAGCGCTGCCAGTGCCAGCAGGATGATAGCGCCGCGTAAGAGCCACAGCCGTTTTCTGTTATCCATTTTTATCGCTTACCGCGGATGTTGCGACACTAATGCGTTTATAGCGGCCATAACGTCTGGCGGCCTGAGTTAATACAAAGAGCATCAGGCCGGCAATGCTGAGTTTGCCAATAAAAGCCAGGGTGATGCCATCGCGGGCCAGTTCGCTGGCCATAAAAGTATAAATAAACAATCCCGGTAGGGTGGCGATGGTGGAGATAAACGTAAAGGACCAGAAGGGGATCGCCGTCAGCCCATAGGCATAATTCTGCAGATTATAAGGGAACAGCGGCACCAGCCTGGTGAAAATCAGAAAATCGCAGCCGCTGCGGGCAATACCGCGCTCGAAAGCCTGAAAAACGGCGTGGTGACCGCAATAGCGCTGCAGCGCTTCGCGGCCCAGCCAGCGGGCCAGCAGGAACGACAGCGATGAGGCGACAGTCGCGGCGATAAGCGAGAGTAGCGTGCCCAACCAGGGGCCGAATATCATACCGCCGACGATGACTAACGCGCTGCCTGGCATCAGACATAAGGTGGCGATGATAAACAGCAGGATATAAAGCGCATAACCTGCGCTACCGCTGTGCAGAATAAGCAATTGAAGATCGTGAAGGTGGCTGAACAGTCTCGTCAGCCCGGCGTGCTGAACAAGCCATGCCAGCAGGGCAAACAGGAGTACGGCAAACAGCAGTTTATAGCGTGTCGGGTAACGGCTTCTTTTGCATGAGGGTCTCCTGTCTTCGTTTTGTCCGGCAGGAAACGCCGGGTGCGCGCGACAGTATAGTAAATTGCCGCGAGCGACAATGTATACCGTTCACTTTATTGATTTTGCTCAGGATAGCGGGGCTCCGCGCCGGAGCCCCAAAGAAGAGTTATGGTTTAAAGGTTGCCCATACCGGCGCATGATCGGAAGGCTTTTCCATCCCGCGGATGTCGTAATCGATGCCGGTTTCGACGCAGCGCTGAGCCAGCGGCGAGCTTGCCAGCAGCAGGTCGATACGCAGACCGCGATTGTCATCGAAACCTTTAGAGCGGTAATCGAACCATGAGAAGCGGTCATGATTATCCGGGTTGGCGTGACGCCAGGTATCGACCAGGCCCCAGCCCAGCAGGCGATCCATCCATTCACGCTCTTCCGGCAGGAAGGAACATTTACCGGTGCGCAGCCAGCGCTTACGGTTCTCTTCGCCAATGCCGATATCAAGGTCGGTAGGGCTAATGTTCATATCGCCCATGATAAGCACCGGATTTTCTTTGTTCAGCTCGGTATCGAGGTAGTTCTGCAGATTCTGATAAAACGCCGCTTTCGCCGGAAATTTAGTCTCGTGGTCACGGCTCTCTCCTTGCGGGAAATAGCCGTTAATTACCGTGATATTACCAAATGGCGAGGGGATTTCCGCCATGATGATGCGGCGTTGCGCATCTTCGCCGTCGCCCGGGAAGCCGCGACGCACGGCTATCGGAGTCTCTTTGGTCAGCAGCGCGACGCCGTAATGGCCTTTTTGCCCGTGGTAAAAGACGTTGTAACCCAGCTTCGCCACCTCTTCGAGAGGAAACATATCGTCGTGTACTTTGGTTTCCTGGAGGCCGATAACATCGGGCTGATGTTTATCGACGATGGCGGCCAGTTGATGGGGGCGGGCACGCAGGCCGTTGATATTAAAAGAGATGAATTTCATAGTCGCTGCCACTGTGCAAGGTGAATAGTGCAAGGATGTTAGCAGAATTTCATCATGGTGGCTGCCGGCAGGTGGTTAATTCTACCGATTACTGCGGTTGGCGAGCGAATCGCACAAATTATGCACCGTTTTGGCGCATGTCGCGCCAAAAAAGCGCAGATATCTACGATAAATTTCGTAGAGGATCACAATTACAGAATTATATCTTATCGCTGCATAACTTCTCGTCGTTTTCCTCTATCCAGCGCCGTTTATTTGATGACTATTCACTAATTATGCATTTTTATTGAATAATTAGTGTATGTAACTCATTGATATCGCGTGATTGAGCTCAATTTATGCATTTTTGCCTCTGGCTGGCACGATGCGTGCAATCTACATTTACAGCGTAATAACTCATAAATTTTAACATTGTGCTTACTTTTAATTTACCGGAAGAGGTCGATATGTCTCAGTCAATTACGCGTAGCAATTTTGATCAATGGATGATGCCGGTATATGCGCCGGCGGCTTTTATTCCGGTACGCGGCGAAGGTTCACGGTTGTGGGATCAGCAGGGGAAAGAGTATATCGATTTTGCCGGCGGTATCGCGGTGAATGCGCTGGGACACGCTAATCCACAGCTAGTAAAAGCGCTGACCGAGCAGGCGGGAAAATTCTGGCATACCGGTAACGGCTATACCAACGAACCGGCGCTGCGCCTTGCCAAACAGCTGATCGACGCCACCTTTGCCGACCGCGTTTTCTTTTGTAACTCCGGCGCCGAAGCCAACGAAGCGGCGCTGAAACTGGCGCGTAAATACGCCCACGATCATTACGGCAGCCACAAAAGCGGCATTGTCGCGTTCAAAAACGCCTTCCACGGGCGCACTTTGTTCACCGTGTCCGCTGGCGGCCAGCCTTCCTATTCGCAGGATTTTGCGCCGCTGCCGCCGCAGATCCAACATGCTACCTATAACGACCTCGACTCGGCGCGGGCGCTGATTAATGACGATACCTGCGCGGTGATCGTCGAGCCGATGCAGGGCGAGGGCGGCGTGGTGCCTGCGAAAGCGGAATTTTTGCGCGGCCTGCGTGAACTGTGCGATCAGCACAACGCGCTACTGATTTTTGATGAGGTTCAAACTGGCGTCGGTCGTACCGGCGAATTGTATGCCTATATGCACTACGGGGTGACGCCGGATGTCCTGTCGACGGCGAAAGCGCTGGGCGGCGGCTTCCCGATCGGCGCGCTGTTGGCGACGGAAAAATGCGCCAGCGTGATGACCGTCGGCACCCATGGCACGACCTACGGCGGTAACCCACTCGCCACCGCTGTTGCCGGGGAGTTACTGTCTATCGTCAATACCCCGACGCTTTTGAACGGCGTTAAACAGCGTCACCAGTGGTTTAGCGAACGCCTGAGCGCGATTAACGCCAAATACGGCCTGTTCAAGGAAATTCGCGGACTGGGGCTGCTGATTGGCTGTGTACTGAACGACGAATATGCCGGGAAAGCTAAAGCCATTAGTACCCAGGCGGCGGAAGACGGGCTGATGGTACTGATTGCCGGGGCAAACGTCGTTCGCTTCGCTCCGGCCCTTAACGTGAGCGAGGAAGAGGTGAACACCGGTCTCGATCGCTTTGAGCTGGCCTGCCGTCACTTCCTTGCGGGAGTTTCATCATGATGGTGATCCGACCGGTTGAAAAAGCCGATTTGCCGGGGCTGATGGCCCTGGCGGGAGAAACCGGCGGCGGCCTGACGTCGCTGCCGGCGGACGAACCCACGTTGGCTGCCCGCATTGAACGCTCCCAGCGGACCTGGCGCGGCGAACTGCCTAAAAGCGAGCAGGGCTATGTCTTTGTGCTGGAAGATAGCGTCAGCGGCGCGGTCGTTGGGATCTGCGCGATTGAAGTCGCCGTTGGCCTCAACGATCCCTGGTACAACTATCGGGTCGGCACGCAGGTACATGCATCAAAAGAGCTCAACGTTTATCACGCGCTGCCGACGCTGTTCCTTAGCAACGATCACACCGGCTGTAGCGAACTCTGCACGCTGTTTCTCGATCCGGCATGGCGTAAAGAGGGTAACGGCTACCTGTTGTCGAAATCGCGATTGCTGTTTATGGCCGGTTTCCGCGACCACTTTAATGACAAAGTGGTTGCCGAGATGCGCGGCGTGATTGATGAGCATGGCTATTCGCCGTTCTGGGAAAGCCTCGGCAAGCGCTTCTTCGCGATTGAATTTTCCCGCGCCGACTATCTCTCCGGCACCGGTAAAAAAGCGTTTATCGCCGCACTAATGCCAAAACATCCGTTATATATCGACTTTCTCTCCGATGAAGCGCGGGCGGTCATCGGCCAGGTTCATCCGCAAACGGCGCCTGCGCGTGCGGTACTGGAAAAAGAAGGCTTCCGTTTTAACAACTACATCGACATTTTCGACGGCGGCCCGACGCTGGAGTGCGAAATCGACCGGGTGCGGGCGATACGCAAAAGCCGCCTGCTGACGGTGGAAGAAGGGCAGCCTGCGCCGGGAGAGTGGCCGCAGTGTCTTGTCACCAACGAGCAGTATCAACAGTTCCGCGCCATCCTGGTCCATGCCGACCCGGATAGCGAAACGTTGCTGCTGAGTGCGCGTGAGCTGGATACGCTGAAATGCCATCCAGGCGACCGCGTACGGATGGTCCGCCTGATCCCGGAGGAGAAAGCATCATGAGTTTATGGATTAACGGCGAATGGCAAAGCGGGCGCGGCCCGCAGCGCAGTAAATATAACCCGGTCAACCAGGCGCTGCTGTGGCAGGGAAATGACGCCGACGCCGGGCAGGTCGCGCAGGCGGTTAGCGCCGCGCGTCAGGCCTTCCCCACCTGGGCGCGTCAGCCATTTAGCGCGCGTCAGGGGATCGTCGAGAAGTTTGCGGCGCTGCTGGAAGCGAACAAAAGCCAGCTGACGGCGATTATTGCCGCCGAGACCGGTAAACCACGCTGGGAGGCGGCCACGGAAATTACCGCCATGATAAATAAGGTGGCAATCTCAGTGCGCGCCTACCATAGCCGCACCGGCGAGAGCGAGACGGCGATGGCAGACGGCGCTGCCACGCTGCGCCACCGCCCCCACGGGGTACTGGCGGTGTTCGGGCCGTATAACTTCCCGGGCCATTTACCTAACGGACACATCGTACCGGCGCTACTCGCCGGTAATACCATCGTCTTTAAACCCAGCGAGCTTACGCCGCAAAGTGGCGAAGCGGTGGTTAAACTGTGGGCTGAGGCGGGCTTACCCGCTGGAGTCGTGAATCTACTGCAGGGCGGCCGGGAGACCGGCGAGGCGCTGAGCGGGCAGGCGGATATCGACGGTCTGTTGTTCACCGGCAGTTCCGCGACCGGTTTCCAACTGCATCGTCAACTGGCCGGGCAGCCGCAAAAAATCCTCGCCCTTGAAATGGGCGGCAATAACCCGCTGATTGTTGACGAGCCGCAGGATATTGACGCAGCGGTTCACCTGACTATCCAGTCGGCATTTATCACCGCCGGGCAGCGTTGTACCTGCGCGCGCCGCCTGTTGGTCAAGCGCGGCACGGCGGGCGACGCGTTTTTGCAGCGTTTAGTGACGGTGTCACAACGTCTTATTCCCGGCGAGTGGGATGCGCAGCCGCAGCCGTTCCTGGGCGGGCTGGTATCGCCGCAGGCCGCGCAAAAGGTGCATCAGGCCTGGCTTGGGCACGTGGCGAGCGGCGGACAGACGTTACTGGAGCCGCGTCTGTTGCGCGACGGCACTTCGCTGCTGACGCCGGGGATCATCGACATGAGCAACGTGCAGCAGGTGGCGGATGAAGAAGTCTTTGGCCCGCTGTTGTGCGTGTGGCGCTATGACGATTTCGCGCAAGCGATCGCGATGGCTAACGCCACCCGTTTTGGTCTCTCCTGCGGATTGATTTCCTCCGAGCGCGATAAGTTCGAGCGCCTGTTGCTGGAAGCCCGCGCCGGGATAGTCAACTGGAACAAGCCGCTGACCGGCGCCGCCAGTACCGCGCCGTTTGGCGGAACCGGCGCCTCGGGAAATCATCGTCCAGGCGCCTGGTACGCCGCCGATTATTGCGCCTGGCCGATGGCCAGCCTGGAATCTGCCGAACTGGCGCTACCGGAGACGCTCAGTCCGGGTCTGGATTTTTCATCGCAGGCAAGTTGATGAAAGTTCGCGGGGCCGGGATTCTCGGCCCTGCGAGTTTTCCTCGATCCGTTTCAGTAATAGAGGAGGCGTCGTGGACGACTTTCTGGCACTAACTCTGGCGGGGCGCTGGCCGCATCATTTTCATGGCGAAACCGCCCATTTTCGTTGGCACTGGATCGATTGCGGCATCCTGCTGCTGACCCCGCATGCGCGCTGCGAACGTTCACTGGTACTCTCCTGCGGTATTCACGGCAATGAAACCGCGCCGGTGGAGATAGTCAACGCTTTGCTTCAGCAGTTGTTTAGCGGCGAACTCCCGCTGCGCTGGCGTGTGTTGGTGATATTCGGCAACCCGCCGGCGCTGCGGCAAAATAAACGCTATCTCGATAGCGATATGAACCGCATGTTCGGCGAACGCTGGCGCAAGTTCGCGCCCAGTGGGGAAACGGTGCGGGCGCGGCAGTTGGAAAGCGCTGTGACGCGTTTCTTTAGCGATAGCCATGGCGTGCGCTGGCATCTGGATATGCATACCGCTATTCGCGGCTCGCTGCATCCGCGCTTTGGGGTGTTGCCGGCACGCGAGGAGCCGTGGAGCGAAGATTTTCTCAGCTGGCTTGGCGCGGCCGGGCTGGAGGCGCTGGTGTTCCATCAACAACCGGCGGGAACCTTTACCCACTTTAGTTGCGAACGTTTTGCCGCGCTGGCCTGTACGCTGGAGTTGGGCAAAGCGCTGCCTTTTGGCGACAACGATTTAACCCAGTTCTCAGCGACGCAGCGGGCGTTAAGCAGGCTGTTGGTGGGCGATTTGGCGGTGGAAGAAGCGACTGCGCCGCTGCGCTACCGGGTGGTGCAGCAGATCACGCGCCACAGTGACCAGTTCCAGTTGCATATGTCGGGGGAGACGCTCAATTTTACGCCGTTCAGCGCCGGGACGCTGCTGGCGGAGGATGGCGAAACGCGCTATGTCGTCGAAAAGGCGCAAGAGTACGTGCTGTTTCCCAACCCCGGCGTGGCGCCAGGGCTACGGGCTGGGCTGATGCTGGAGCGGTTGTAATTTCCTTTCTTAACTATTCACAGCCGTTGTCGTTCGCGGTTGTGAATATCGAGTGAAATATCACTGCGCGCCAATCTTATTTATTTGTGCCATTGATATGGTTTGCAGATTATTCCTGGTTAAATGCTTTGTTTTTAATCTCCACTGTTTTATAATCTTCACAGTTTCCTTATAAAACAGCCTGTTATTTATTTTTTGTTGCATATCCCTCCTCATTTTCCTTATTTTCTCCACAATTGGTGAGAAAATGTTTTTTACACTTTCATTGTTTTACGCTTGCACTGACTAATTGACGATAAAGCGCGTAAAGTTAATCTCGTCAACACGGCAATGCGCCGTCAGAATAACTGATAGTAAGGACATAACCATGAAGAAGATTACTGCTCTGTTTGTTGCCTCTACGCTGGCTCTGGGTGCTGCTAACCTGGCTCACGCAGCCGATACTACCGCTACCACCCAAACCGACAGCAAACTGATGATGCACCATAAAGGTATGCCGGGTCATCACGATATGATGTTCAAAGACCTGAACCTGACCGATGCGCAAAAGCAGCAGGTTCGCGACATCATGAAAAGCCAACGCCAGAACATGAAACGTCCGTCCCTTGACGAACGTCGCGCCATGCACGATCTGATCGCCAGCGATACTTTCGACAAAGCGAAAGCCAGCGCGCAGATTGATAAGATGGAAGCACAGCATAAAGAGATGATGCTTTCCCGCATGGAAACCCAGAACAAGATTTACAACATCCTGACGCCAGAACAGAAAAAACAGTTCAATGCGAATTTTGAGAAGCATCTGACAGAACGTAAAGCGCCGGAAGGTAAAATGCCTGCACCTGCTGAGTAACTCAGCGCGCGGAATGAAGACCGCCGGTCTTGCCCAATCATTGCCATTAAGGCTTTGGGCAGGGCCGGCGGTTTTTTACGTTTGCCATATCATTAGCCAAGAAGGTGCAGCGGATACTCACCGCTGAGCAATGGCTTACAAAGAATCTTGTAGCCATCGTGATCGAAACCGGCAGGCAATGTGGTGAGTTCAGCGGCTTGCGCCAGTGAATCTACCGCGCCCAGCCACAGCCAGTTATGAATGATATGGTACTGAACCATATCCGGGCCGCGCTCTTCCAGCGCCACCGGACCCGCCCACGGCCAGCATACCAGCTGAAGCTTACTCATTTGCGCCAGCAGCCGCTGGTTATGATCTTCGACGCTCTCTTTACCACAGCAGGCGCCGGCGCAGCGCCCCAGTGCGGAACGAAAACAGGCGCGCCCGCGACTCAGCGGCTCCAGCCCCAGAATGCCATAACACAGGCGGTGCTCATCGGCGATGGTTTGTAGCGCCTGTAATGCCGCGCGGCGGTTAGCGAACAGGCCGTACAGGTGCTGCTGATGGGAGAAATCGACTTCTCGCGCATACACAACTTGCGGTTTACCCGACTCCAGCAGCCAGGAGCAGAGCTGTTTATTACGCCGCAGTCGTTTATTAAACAGCGGCTGCTGTTCTTTAATTAACCGCGCTTCAAGTAACAGCGCGCCTAATTCACCGGCGGTGCGTTGCCAACTGATGCGTCGCGCCTGGCGCAACATGGAGGCCTCATCTGCGGTACGCAAATGCGACAGCACACGGCTGCGGATATTCACGCTCTTACCGATATAAAGCGGCAGCGTCTCGCTTTCACCATGGAACTGATACACCCCAGGCAGCTTTGGCAGGGCCTCCAGCCATGGGCGCAAATGTTCGGGATACTCATAGATTGCCGCCGCTTCAAACTCCAGACGCGGGGCAGATTGTTTTCTGGCCACAACAACTCCTGATACTGTTCATGCATCCAGTATAGCAGGCGAGTTTTGCGGCGAAAAGGACAAAAAATAACCCCGGCGCTGGCCGGGGTGTCGGGAAGTCGTTACTTCTTCCAGAAATCGTCGAAGACGGTGATTGGCGGGCGGCGCTTATGCTCGGTTTTCAGATACCAGCCTTCGATGGTTTTGGCGATGTTCTCATCCAGCGTTTTGCCTTCCAGATAGTCATCAATATTTTCGTAGGTTACGCCCAGCGCGACTTCATCCGGCAGAGAAGGGCGGTCATCTTCGAGGTCGGCGGTCGGCTGCTTCATATAAAGGTGCTCAGGACAGCCCAGCTGAGCCAGTAGCTGTTTGCCCTGACGTTTATTGAGACGGAAGATCGGGTTAATGTCGGTACCGCCATCGCCGTATTTGGTAAAGAAGCCGGTGATCGCTTCTGCGGCATGGTCTGTTCCCACGACCACGCCTTTGGTCATGCCGGCGATACTGTATTGCGCTTTCATTCGCTCACGGGCTTTCTCGTTGCCGCGAACAAAGTCGCTCAGCTCAATACCCGCTTCACGCAACGCCTGCTCGCTGGCCAGCACCGCGCCTTTGATATTGACGGTCAGCACACGGTCAGGCTGGATAAATTCGATGGCATCCTGGCAATCCTGCTCATCGGCCTGGATGCCATAAGGCAGGCGTACGGCGATAAATTGCAGGCTCCGATCGCCGCTTTCAGCCCGCAGCTCATCGATCGCCATCTGGCATAGTTTGCCGGTAAGGGTGGAATCCTGGCCGCCGCTAATGCCGAGCACCAGTGATTTAATGAACGGATAGGTCTGCAGATAGGATTTCAGGAAATCCACGCTGCGTCGAATTTCGCCTTCGACATCAATCTGCGGCTTCGCGCCCAGCGCCTGGATAATTTGTTGTTGAAGCGTCATTACGCCCTCCGGAAAGTGAGCCTGTATGGCAACCAGCATGGTCTAAAACTACCTCTTTGCTGCCGAAACGACAAGGCTGGTACCGCTGACTGACGGAAAAGAAGGCAACCAATGGCATAGCATTTATTTATGGTGCGGGAAAACATCGGTAGTGGAGTACGTTCCGTCGCTGATTTTTTGCTCACATCTGGTTACCAGAAAAGTTCTGAATTTACATGAATTCGACGTTTGGCTTGAAAAATAACGCTTTTTATTCCAGGCTTAAAACACGCCGATTACATAATGAGGACGGAATATGAACAAAAAATTAGCAGGATTGATGGGCGCAGCAGCAGTATTAACCATGCTGGCAGGGTGTACGGCCTATGACCGCACCAAAGACCAGTTCACACAGCCAGTTGTTAAGGATGTCAAAAAAGGCATGACCCGCAGCCAGGTTATGCAGATTGCCGGTAAACCGTCGTCTGAAGTCACCATGATCCACGCGCGCGGAACCTGCCAGACTTATATCCTGGGTCAACGGGATGGTAAAATTGAAACCTACTTTGTCGCGCTGGACGAGACCGGCCACGTGATGAACTCCGGCTACCAGACCTGCGCCGAGTACGACACCGATCCGCGTAACAACAAATAACTACGCGTCACAAGCTGAGAGCTACGAAAGCCCGACCATTGGTCGGGCTTTTTTATGGCGGCTAATGCTTATTTAATTGCGCGAATTATTTGGGGGAAATGTGAGGGTAGTCAAAACGCGAGGTCAATGAGAGACAATTCTGTTCAACAGGGAATTATCCTGCCGCCAAATGTTGCCGTATACTCAATGCATAAACAAAACTAACCGAAAGTTACCAGTCTTACCGGCTCTCAGCCATTGCTGAAGCCCAGGTCCTACACATTGAGGAAGCGTTCATGGAAAAGAAACATATCTATCTGTTCTGCTCGGCTGGCATGTCCACTTCATTACTGGTCTCCAAAATGCGCGCCCAGGCGGAAAAGTATGAAGTCCCGGTAATTATTGAAGCGTATCCTGAAACGCTGGCCGGTGAAAAAGGGCCGGAAGCTGATGTCGTATTATTAGGGCCACAAATTGCGTATATGCTGCCGGAAATCCAACGTTTGCTGCCGAACAAGCCGGTAGAGGTCATTGATTCCATTCTGTACGGTAAAGTTGATGGCTTAGGTGTATTGAAAGCGGCCGTCGCGGCCATTAAGAAAGCTGCTGCACAATAATTTTATTTTTTAAACTCGCGATATTCTGGCGTCTGGTCGTTAATTAATACTAGCCGCCACTATATTCAACAGTTTATTTTCCCGTCAAAGAGTAATTTCATACATCACCGCCGTAATGTTTTATTGCGGCTTTTAAGGGTATTGACTATGAGTAAAGTGATCGATTCGCTTGAAAAGGTACTCCTTCCTTTTGCAGTTAAAATAGGAAAGCAACCGCACATTAATGCGATTAAAAACGGCTTTATTAAATTAATGCCGCTGACCCTCGCCGGGGCCATGTTCGTATTAATCAACAACGTTTTTCTGAGCTTTGGTGAAGGTTCTTTCTTTTATTCAATGGGGATTCGCCTGGATGCCTCCACCATTGAAACATTAAACGGCTTTAAAGCCATCGGCGGTAATGTTTACAACGGTACGTTGGGCATTATGTCGCTGATGGCGCCGTTCTTTATCGGCGCCGCGCTGGCCGAAGAGCGTAAAGTCGACCCCATGGCTGCTGGTCTTCTGGCGGTCGCCGCTTTTATGACCGTCACGCCTTATAGCGTGGGTGAAGCCTACGCCGTCGGCGCCAACTGGCTCGGCGGGCAGAACATCATCTCCGGGATGATTATCGGCCTGGTGGTGGCGGAATTGTTCACCTTTGTCATACGCCGCAACTGGGTCATCAAACTGCCGGATAGCGTGCCGTCATCGGTATCGCGCTCCTTCTCGGCGCTGATCCCGGGCTTCCTGATTTTGTCGGTCTTCGGCATTATTTCGTGGATTCTGTCAAACTACGGTAGCAACTTCCATCAGATCATCATGGACTCCATCTCCACGCCGCTGGCGGCGATGGGCAGCGTCGTTGGCTGGGCGTACGTTATCTTTAACTCCCTGCTGTGGTTCTTCGGGGTGCACGGTTCGCTGGCGCTGACGGCGCTGGATAACGGCATTATGACGCCGTGGGCGCTGGAAAACATCGCGCTGTATAACCAGTATGGCTCTGTCGACGCGGCCATTGAAGCCGGCAAACAGTTCCACTTCTGGGCGAAGCCGATGCTCGACTCCTACATCCTGCTGGGTGGTTCCGGTGCGACGCTGGGTCTGATTATCGCCATCTTCATCGCTTCTCGCCGCGCCGATCATCGTCAGGTGGCTAAACTGGCGCTGCCGTCAGGCATCTTCCAGATTAACGAACCGATTCTGTTCGGCCTGCCGATCATCATGAACCCGGTCATGTTCATCCCGTTCGTGCTGGTACAACCGATTCTGGCCGCGATTACGCTGGCCGCTTACAGCCTGGGCATTATCCCACCAGTGACCAACCTGGCGCCGTGGACGATGCCAACCGGTTTGGGGGCCTTCTTTAACAGTAACGGTAGCGTTGCTGCCCTGTTGGTCGCGCTCTTCAACCTTTGTGTCGCTACTGCCGTGTACCTGCCGTTCGTCATCCTGTCGAACAAAGCGCAGAGCACCATCGAGCAGGAAGAAAGCGAAGAAGATATTGCTAACGCACTGAAATTCTGATGTCGAGCGGTACGGGCTCTCCCCGTACCGCCTGAGAAACGAGGGAAATATTATGTTTGATCTGGATAACATCGACGCGGTAGAAACCCCGGAAAATGACCTCGAAGAGGTGGTGATGGGGCTGATTATCAACTCCGGACAGGCGCGTAGCCTGGCCTATGCGGCGCTGAAGCAGGCGAAGCAGGGAGATTTTGCCGCCGCGAAATCGATGATGGAGCAATCGCGGATGGCGCTGAGTGAAGCGCATCGCGTCCAGACCCAGCTTATTGAAAGCGATGAAGGCGAGGGCAAGATGAAGGTGAGTCTGGTGCTGGTTCATGCGCAGGATCATCTGATGACCTCAATGCTGGCCCGTGAACTGGTGGCCGAATTGATCGAGCTGCACGAGAAGGTACAATAGGCTATCCGAACGATGAGGCAGCCGAAAATGATGACCACAGAGATCAGTACCGCCAGGGAACAACAGCTCTTCAACGGGAAAAACTTTCATGTGGTCATCTATAACAAAACGGAGAGCGTGAGCGGGCTTCACCAGCATGATTACTACGAGTTCACTATCGTTTTAACCGGGCGCTATTATCAGGAAATTAATGGCAAACGGGTGCTGCTGGAGCGCGGGGACTTTGTCTTCATCCCAATGGGGTCGCACCATCAGAGCTTTTATGAGTTTGGTGCGACGCGCATTCTTAACGTTGGCATCAGCAGACGCTTCTTTGAGAAACATTATCTGCCGCTGCTGCCGTTCGGGCTGGTCGCCTCTCAGGTCTATGCGGTGCAAAGCGCCTTTCTCAGCTATATCGAGTCGGTTATTGCTTCACTAAATTTTCGCGAGACTGAATTTGACGAATTTATTGAACTGGTCTCGTTTTACACCATTAACCGCTTGCGTCATTATCGTGAAGAGCCCGTTGAAGATGTGATCCCTCACTGGCTGAAAAATACCGTAGAGGATATGCACGATAAAAATAAATTTGGCGAAAGCGCGCTGGAAAATATGGTGCAATTGTCCGGGAAAACGCAAGAATATTTAACCCGGGCGACCCAGCGCTATTATGGTAAGACGCCGATGCAGATCATTAATGATATCCGCATCAATTTCGCGAAAAAACAGCTGGAAATCACCAACTATTCGGTCACTGATATTGCGTATGAATCAGGATATAGCAGCCCAAGTCTGTTTATTAAAACGTTCAAAAGGCTGACCTCATTTACGCCAAGCAGTTATCGCAAACAACTGACCAATATTAATTAACTCGCAGCGGTATTTACCGCGCGGTTTATTCATTCAAGTTAACTGTCCGCATTTATGCGGAGAGCGGTCTACGTCTACGCGTAGCGCCTAAGGGAGAAAGATATGAGCCAGAAATTAAAAGTCGTGACTATCGGCGGCGGCAGCAGCTATACCCCGGAATTACTGGAAGGTTTCCTCAAACGCTATCATGAGCTGCCGGTAACGGAACTGTGGCTGGTGGACGTGGAAGAGGGGCAGGAAAAGCTCGATATCATCCATGCACTGTGCCAGCGGATGGTGGAAAAAGCCGGCGTGCCGATGAAAGTCTACAAAACTCTCGATCGCCGCGCGGCGCTGGAAGGGGCGGATTTCGTCACCACGCAACTGCGCGTTGGCCAGCTGAAAGCGCGTGAAAAAGATGAACGTATCCCGCTAAGCCATGGCTATCTTGGCCAGGAAACCAACGGTGCGGGCGGTCTGTTTAAAGGTCTGCGTACCATCCCGGTGATTTTCGATATCGTCAAAGATGTGCAGGAAATTTGCCCCGATGCGTGGATCATTAACTTTACCAACCCTGCGGGTATGGTCACCGAGGCGGTATACCGCCATACCAATTTCAAACGCTTTATCGGCGTGTGCAACATTCCAATCGGTATGAAGATGTTTATTACCGATGTGCTGCAACTGAGTCCGAGCGATGAGTTAAATATCGATCTGTTCGGTCTCAACCACCTGGTGTTCGTTCGCGATGTGCTGGTCAATGGCGTGTCGCGCTTCGATGAACTGCTGGACGGCGTGGCTTCTGGCCGTCTGACCGCGAACTCGGTGAAAAATATCTTCGACCTGCCGTTTAGCGAAGGGCTGATTCGCTCACTGCGCCTGATCCCATGCTCATATCTGCTTTATTACTTCAAGCCGAAAGAGATGCTGGCGATTGAGATGGGCGAGTACTACAAAGGCGGCGCGCGCGCTCAGGTCGTACAGAAGGTTGAAAAGCAGCTGTTCGAACTGTACAAAAATCCGGATCTGAACATTAAGCCGAAGGAGCTTGAGCAGCGCGGCGGCGCTTACTACTCTGATGCCGCCTGCGAGGTGATTAACGCCATCTACAATGATAAACAGGCCGAGCACTATGTGAATATTCCGCACCATGGCCATGTTGATAATATTCCGGCCGACTGGGCGGTAGAAATGACCTGCACGCTGGGCCGCGACGGCGCGAAGCCCACGCCGCGAATCACGCATTTTGATGAAAAAGTGTTGGGGCTGATTTATACCATCAAAGGCTTTGAAGTGGCGGCCAGCCAGGCGGCAATGAGCGGTGAGCTCAATGATGTGCTGCTGGCGCTCAATTTAAGCCCGCTGATTCATTCAGATCGTGATGCCGAGCAGTTGGCGCGGGAGATGATCCTCGCCCATGAGAAGTGGCTGCCGAACTTTGCAGCGACTATCGAAAAACTGAAACAGTAACGGGAGCGGCCGATGGAACGCGTATTGATCGTTAACGCCGATGATTATGGCCTGAGCAAAGGGCAGAATTACGGCATTATCGAAGCCTGCAAGAATGGACTGGTGACGTCGACTACGGCGTTGGTCAACGGCGCGGCTATCGGCCACGCCGCCCAATTAAGCCGTAGCCTGCCTGAGCTGGCGGTGGGCATGCACTTTGTGTTGACGCTGGGCGAGCCATTATCGGCGATGCCGGGGTTAACCCGCGACGGGCGGTTGGGCAAATGGATTTGGCAGATGGCGGAAGAGGACAGCCTGCCGCTGGATGAGATCGCCCACGAACTGGAGTGTCAGTACCGGCGTTTTATCGAACTGTTTGGTTGCGAACCAACGCATATCGACAGCCACCACCATGTGCATATGATCGCGCAGATCTATCCCATTGTCGCCGCCTTTGCGCGCGAAAAGGGCGTCGCTTTGCGTATCGACCGCCAGGTGGCGGCGCTGAATGGCCTCGACCAGGATGCGGCGCGCAGTAGCGATGGCTTCAGCAGCGAATTTTACGGTGAAGCGGTTTCACAAGCGCAGTTCCTGCAGACGCTGGATGCGTCGATTGAACGGCAGGAAAACTCGCTGGAAGTGATGTGTCATCCGGCATTTGTTGATAACACCATTATGGGCAGCGCTTACTGCTATCCGCGGCTGACCGAACTGGACGTGCTGACGTCCGGCGAACTGAAATACGCTATTGCGGAACGTGGCTACCGGCTCGGAAACTATCGCGACGTATAAAGAGAGGAAAGCCCGGCAGCCATAAACTGCCGGGCTTTTTGTTACGCGGGTATGGCCGCAACTTTACTGCTTCTTGACCAGACGCGATGCGCGGCCAGTAGCGTCAGCAGTTTATCGACGCTAAGTGTGTTAATCGCGTCGCATTCGATAACCCCTTCTTCACCCGTAGCGGGCACCTGTAGCAGCGAACTAAACTGCCGCGCATCGCCCGCCAGTAAAATGGGCTTCAGATGCTTATAGGCTTCCAGCAGATAGTAGCGGGCATCGCCGTTATCGCTGATGCTGGTTAGGTCGCCGCCGGGAACGATAACCGCGTCAACCGTCAACGACGGCGAGCCGGCGAAGGTTCCGGCGATGGGTAGCTGCGATCCATCATCGGCGCTGACTTCGCCCATACGCGAATAGAGCAGTTTGCTGTGAACGCCTCTGGCCTGTAGCGCCTGTAGCAGGTTGAGTACATCCTGCGCGCAGGTCTTCTCGTTGAGTAATACCGCGACAATTCGTCCTTTTACGTCGCCATCGCCATCGGCGTAAAGGCTGAGGGTCGGGTCTTTCTCCACGCCGTTAACCGGCGCAGGCGGCGCTATGTTACGCTGCTCATCGCTCAGTTCGATACCGAGATTGTTGGCTACCGCTTCCGCCAGCCCGATATCAATATGCGCCAGATGATCGACCACCCGCTCGCGGATCCAGACTCTGACCACTTTGCTCAGCTCAAAACTAAAGCCGCCGATAATGTGCTGCTGCTCAATCGGCGTCTGGCTGAGCCAGAATAGGCGAGGATGGGCGTAGTACTCGCCAAACGAGGGACTACGGTTACGGATTTTCTCGCCATCAACGCGTTCCGCCAGCGATTCAAAGCCGCCGCGTTTCGGCGCCGGCGGCGTTTCACGGGGCCAGTTATCGTTTATAGAGTTTGGCTCATAGTTTGCCGGATTGGTATCAATCTCCATTCGGTGCATGCCGTCACGCTGGAAATTATGATACGGGCAGGTAGGGCGGTTAATTGGAATTTCGTGGAAATTTGGCCCGCCGAGGCGGCTAATTTGCGTATCGGTATAGGAGAAGAGTCGCCCTTGTAACAGCGGATCGTTACTAAAATCGATACCCGGCACAATATGACCCGGATGGAATGCCGCCTGTTCGTTCTCAGCGAAGAAGTTGTCGGGGTTACGGTTAAGCACCATTTTGCCGACTCGTTGCACGGGCACCAGCGCTTCCGGAATGAGCTTGGTCGGATCCAGCAGATCGAAGTCAAAATTGAACTCGTTTTCCTCCGGAATTAACTGCAGGCCGAGCTCGAATTCCGGATAATCGCCAGCCTCGATGGCTTCCCACAGATCGCGGCGATGGAAGTCCGGATCGCGGCCTGTTAATTTCTGCGCCTCATCCCATACCAGTGATGCTTTACCGGCCACCGGCTTCCAGTGGAAACGCACAAAGGTGGCTTTGCCTTCAGCGTTGATGAAACGGAAGGTATGAATACCGAAGCCTTCCATTGTGCGATAGCTGCGCGGCAAGCCGCGGTCGGACATGGCCCACATCACGTTATGCAATGTTTCCGGCTGCAGCGAAACATAATCCCAGAAGGTGTCATGGGCGCTTTGTCCCTGTGGGATTGCCCAGTGCGGTTCGGGTTTCACCGCATGGACAAAGTCAGGAAATTTAATCGCATCCTGGATAAAGAAAATCGGCGTGTTATTGCCCACCAGGTCGAAAATGCCCTCTTCGGTATAGAATTTGGTGGCGAAGCCGCGGATATCACGCACGGTATCGGCCGAGCCCGCGCCGCCTTGAACGGTGGAGAAGCGGACAAAAACGGGGGTGATTTTTTCCGGCGCGGACAGAAAATCGGCTTTGGTAATTTCTTTCAGGCTTTTGTAAGGCTGGAAATAGCCGTGCGCGGCGGAACCGCGAGCATGAACGATACGCTCGGGAATGCGTTCATGGTCAAAGTGGGTAATTTTCTCACGTAAGATAAAATCTTCAAGCAACGTTGGTCCGCGGTTGCCGGCGCGTAACGAGTTTTGATCGTCGGCGATGCGTACCCCCTGATTGGTGGTCAGCGGAAAGTTTTCACCGCCTTTACGCTGTGGCTCGAGGGTATCTAATTTTATGCTGTGAGTATCCGGCGCTTTCAGGCTGCCCGGCGCCGTCGGTTCCTCCCCGGGCGCGGTTGGCTGGGGGGTAGGGCGCCATTCACGGTCTTCCGGCGCCAGTGAATCGAGGCCCGGTTTTGCTTCATCACTATCATGTACCGGAGCCTGTCGGCTGTGTGGGTCGTGGTGCTTATCTGACATCTGCTCGTCTCCTGCTTTCATTGCTAAAAGTGGTCGTTGCTAAACCAAAACCCTTCTAACTATAGAACATTGTGCTGAGGATGCTGCTCAGGCAGGAATAGAGTTATCCTAAAATGCGCATCGTGCCAGGAGGGGCGACGAAAAGGGGGGCAATCGGCTATGATAGGGGTTTATGTTCCCGCTTTGCTTAGTGAATCCATCTGTTATGAAATCATTGCGCCAACAAAATCGCCCTATCATTAGCTACGTGCCGCGCGTCGAGCCTGCGCCGCCGGATCATGCCGTTAAAATGGACCATTTTCGCGATGTCTGGATATTGCGGGGCAAGTATGTCGCCTTTGTACTGATGGGCGAGCGTTTCCGCCGTTCACCGGCGTTCACCGTGCCGGAATCGGCGCAGCGCTGGGCTAATCAGATACGCCAGGAAGGTGAAATAGAGGCATGACCTCGTGGGTAAAAAAAAGCCGCTGAAATTCAGCGGCTTTTTTGTGGCTGTTAACGTTAGCGATGCGCCAGTTCGGCGTCTTCTTCGCTATCGAGGATGGCTTTATCCGTCTGGCGCAGCCACTGACTGGTCAGCGTGCCGGCGGTCATTGAACCGTTAACGTTGAGGGCTGTACGGCCCATATCAATCAGTGGCTCGACGGAAATCAGCAGTGCGACCAGCGTGACCGGCAGACCCATCGCCGGCAGCACGATCAATGCCGCGAAGGTGGCGCCGCCGCCAACGCCGGCTACGCCCGCGGAGCTCACGGTGACGATACCCACGAGGGTGGCAATCCACATTGGATCCAACGGGTTGATGCCAACGGTCGGGGCTACCATTACCGCCAGCATTGCCGGATAGATACCGGCGCAGCCGTTCTGACCAATCGTCGCGCCGAATGAGGCGGAGAAGCTGGCAATGGATTCCGGTACGCCCAGACGGCGCGTCTGCGCTTCCACGTTCAGCGGAATAGAAGCCGCGCTGGAACGGCTGGTAAAGGCGAAGGTAATCACCGGCCAGACTTTACGGAAATACTTCAGCGGACTGACGCCATTGACGGCTAACAGCAGACCGTGCACCACAAACATGATGCCCAGCGCGATGTAAGAAGCCACTACGAAACCGCCGAGCTTGATGATGTCGTGCAGGTTGGAGCCGGCAACCACTTTGGTCATCAGCGCCAGCACGCCGTATGGGGTCAGCTGCATCACCAGACGCACCAGCTTCATCACCCAGCCCTGCAGCGTGTCGATGGCGGTCAGGACGCGTTGGCCTTTCTCCACATCGTCTTTCAGCAGCTTCAGCGCCGCGACGCCAAGGAACGCCGAGAAGATAACGATACTGATGATCGAGGTCGGGTTCGCGCCGGTCAGATCGGCAAACGGGTTTTTCGGCACAAACGACAGGATCAGCTGCGGAACGCTCAGATCTGATACTTTACCGACATAGTTGCTCTGGATGGCGTTCAGACGGGCGGTTTCCGCGCTGCCCTGTACCAGGCCTTCAGCGGTGAGGCCAAACAGGTTGGTCACCAGTACGCCGACCAGCGCGGCGATAAGGGTGGTGAACAACAGCGTACCGATGCTCAGGAAACTGATTTTACCCAGCTGTGAGGCATTGTGCAGGCGCGCCACCGCGCTCAGAATAGAGGCGAAGACCAGCGGCATAACGATCATCTGCAGCAGTTGCACATAGCCGTTACCGACGATATTAAACCACTGAATAGAATCTTTCAGAACCTGGCTGTCGGAGCCGTAAACCAGCTGCAGGCCGAGACCAAAGATAACGCCGATAACGAGACCGACCAGTACTTTTTTAGCGAGACTCCACTGTTTGTGGCGGGTTTGAGCCAGCGCAAACAGTAAAACCGCGAACACGACAACGTTCGCTATTAATGGAAAATTCATCCCCGTTCTCCTGATATCTTGTTACCTGGGTTGGTCTGAAACCAACTCTTATGGCGCCAAGAGTAGCAGAAGGCCTTATTGCTTTCTTATACTCAAATGGAATGGGTTATAACCAAAAAATCATTTAGCGTATTTATCGTTCAGCCTGATGGCTAATAAAGCGATTAAAGGTTATTTGCAGCGAATTAATCATATTGGATGACCAGCGCACGGCGCTATTTTCGGCCATGCTCTGCGGCATCCAGACGGCGTAAATGAACAGCGCCATGCACAGCGCGCGTTCTAATTGATTGCCTTTGCGCGGCGCGAGGATCGGTAGGCGGAACCGCCAGCGGCAGGGCCACAACAGCGGTACGCCGGCCGGGGTGAGCATATCGGCGAGTATATGACTGAGGTAGCCGAGCACTAAACCCTGCAGCGCATCGGCCGGGATAATCCAGCTATCAGGCACTTTAAGATAGAACAGCGCCAGCGCGCCGAATACCGCCAGCAGGCTGTGGGTAAAACCGCGATGGCCGAAGGCGCGGGCTACCGGTTTTGAGACCCAGCTTAAACGCTGCCCGAGGAAAGATTTCGGATGATCGATATCGGGCAGCAGGCAGGTCAGCACGGCGGAAGGAACGATATGCCACCAGTCCCCCTGCGCCAGCACGGGGGTTAATTCTGCATTTTTTGCAAATACCGCACAGGCGATAGAAAAGAAGAGGTGGCCTTCCGCCGTCATGATAAAAACCCTAAACTGTCAATTCATACAGTATAGGGTTTTTATACAGTATACGGAAGAGGTGACGGTGTAACTCTTTGTCACAAGGTTGACACATTTTGACGACGCCAATGTCAGCGCACGCCGCTTAGCCGCGCAGATCTGCTACCGTCAGCTGCTGCAGAGACGTCAGTTTCACATCGGCCAGTACAAAACGCGGATCGCGGCTGTTTTCTGCTTCCGGAACCACAATTGAGCGCATTCGCGCCGCTTTGCTGGCGATCATGCCGTTAACAGAATCCTCCAGCGCCACGCAAGACATCGGCGCGATGCCAAGCTTAGCGGCGCAATCGAGATAGACCTGGGGGTGCGGTTTGCTGTATGGCAGATGTTCGGCGGAAGCCAGCGCGTCAAACTGGTCGCGTAGTTCAAACAT
This sequence comes from Klebsiella sp. CN_Kp104, assembly GCF_040064515.1. Taxonomy (NCBI): domain Bacteria; kingdom Pseudomonadati; phylum Pseudomonadota; class Gammaproteobacteria; order Enterobacterales; family Enterobacteriaceae; genus Klebsiella; species Klebsiella sp. CN_Kp104. The sequence continues at coordinate 96,202 of NZ_JBEAII010000004.1, forward strand.
TTCCAGCACTTTTTCCAGCATATGCAGCGGCGACGCCGAAGCGAGACCGATTTTTAGTCCCTGGGCTTTACACAGCGCCACGGCTTCACGCACGCCGGGCAGCAACGGCCGCGACTCCTCGACCAGTTGAATGGCGCGGCGGATAATGCTGGCGGTTACCTCTGCGCGGTCCGGGCCGCGCCAGGGCTGTTGCGCAAACCACAAATCGACCACCAGGTCGATGCGCAGCCCCAGCAGGTCCGGCAATTCATCACGGCGGCTAATATCCACTCCGAGGCTGTCCAGTACCTCCAGCTCTGCGCGGTCCCATAGCGGCTCTGAATCGATAAGCAGGCCATCCATATCGAAAATAGCGGCAAGAATCTGACGCTTCGCTGACATAAGTTCCTCTCCATTGGCGTAAGTAGATAACGAAATTGTCCATATGGTATATCATACCGCGCTGAAGCAGGCGAAATTCGCTGACGAAGATAGACTTATACCTGACTCTATGGCGGCATGGAGAGTCTGGCGTTTTAAACAAGGGGAACTCATGACGTATCAACAAGCTGGACGCATTGCGGTCATTAAACGCATTTTGGGATGGGTCATCTTCATTCCAGCCGTGCTGTCTACGCTGATTTCCGTACTGAAATTTATGTACGAGCATAGCGAAAAGAAACCGGGTATTGATGCGGTGATGATGGATTTCGCCCACCTGATGATTGAGATGGTGCGTTTTAATACGCCGTTCCTGAATTTCTTCTGGTACAACTCGCCGCTGCCGGAGTTCAAACATGCGTTGAACATCGGTTTCTGGATTATCTACGCGCTGGTGTTTGTTGGCATGGCGTTGCAGGCTTCCGGCGCGCGGATGGGCCGCCAGGCGAAGTTTCTACGCGAAGGGGTGGAAGATCAGTTGATTCTGGAACAGGCTAAAGGAGCGGAAGGCCTGTCTCGTGAACAGCTTGCCGAACGTATTGTCGTACCGCGTCATACCATCCTGAAGCAGTATTTCACGCTCTACGTGATGCCGATTGTGGTGATTGTGATTGGCTATGTTTTCTTCTCACTGCTTGGCTTCCTGTAAATAGACAAACGGCCCGGGTAACCGGGCCATTTATCATTCGGCAGGCAGCGCTCGCGGCTTGCCTTCATTGTCTACCGCCACATAAATAAACAGGGCTTCCGTCGCCTTGTAACGCTGGCCCAGCGGTTCCGTCGATACTTTTTTCACCCATACCTCAATATTAATGGTGATTGAGGTGTTGCCGCGTTTTACGCAGCGGGCATAGCAGCACACGACATCGCCAACGGCGACCGGGCGTAAAAAAGTCATACCATCAACACGGACGGTCACAACGCGGCCGCGGGCAATCTCTTTGGCCATAATCGCGCCGCCGATATCCATCTGCGACATCAACCAGCCGCCAAAAATATCGCCGTTCGCGTTGGTATCCGCCGGCATGGCCAGGGTGCGTAAAACCAATTCGCCCTTCGGGGCGAGATCTGTTGTTGTCATTCTATACTCTGTACTAGTCAAAGAAGATCAGGCGCGATGCTACTATGAAAACGGCGCAGAGAGAATAGGGGAATACGCCCGTCGGTACGGTTAAAACGGGGTTTTGGAAAAGGTCGGGACGCGAGTTGATAAAAGAAGGCGGTACGCGCCGGCCAGCGCGTACCGTTGAGAGGGATTAGTGCTTATCGTCCTGCGGCATGTGGCGGTAGATATAGACGCCGCTCAACAGGGTAAAGACCAGGGTCAATGCCGTTAAACCGAAGACTTTGAAGTTGACCCAGATATTTTGCGGCAGCCAGAACGCGATGTAGATATTGGCCAGCCCGCAGAGAATAAAGAACAGCGCCCAGGCCAGATTCAGCCGTGACCACACCTGCTGCGGCAGCGTCAGCTCTTTGCCAAGCATGCGTTGGATAAGCGGTTTTTTCATTACCCACTGGCTGAACAGCAGGGCGCCAGCAAACAGGGCGTAGATGACGGTCACTTTCCACTTAATGAATTCGTCGTTGTGGAAGAAGATAGTCAGACCGCCGAAGACGGCGACCAGCACAAAAGTGATCAGCGCCATCTTTTCAACTTTACGATAGCGCACCCAGCTATAAATGAGGACCACCGCGGTGGCGACGATCAGCGCGGTGGTTGCGGCGTAGATATCGTAAATCTTATAAAAAGCGAAGAAGACTACGAGCGGTAAAAAATCGAGAAACTGCTTCATACATCAATTCCGTCGTTCAGGAAGGGCCGGAATACCCGGCCCAGATTAAAGTTAGTTGCGAATAAGCATATACAAGCGGAACAAATAGATCAGCAACAGCGCAGAGAACAGATTGCTGATGGTATTAATGACCACCGCGGCGACGTTTGGCGACAGCGTTGCGAAGCTTGAAGCAAGCAGCAGCAGCGCCGTTTTTGCCAGCAGCCAGCCCAGTACCGCTGGCGCCACCAGACGCATATTAGCCCACGCCAGACGCATACTGCCGCGCATTGCGCTAAAGATGCCGATTTTATCCTGCACCAGCATCACCGGCGCGAACGCCAGGACAATCGCCAGCAGCACGCCCGGCACCAGCACCAGCATCATCCCCATCTGTACCACGAAGGTGGTGAACAGGATAAGCAGCAACAGTTTCGGCAGAACCGGCGCCGCGGCGCCGATCGCCCGCAGCGCGCTGACGCGATGCCCGGCGGAGATCAGCTGGATCAGCAACAGTACGCCGCCGACGAGGATGGCATTCCCCACCAGCCCCGAGAAGGTTGAGGCTGCCGACGCGCGCAGCAAGATCTGCTGCTGTTCCGGCGTCATGTTCTGCACCAGCTCAAACAAGCCGGCGCTGCCCGCCAGGTTATCGCCTTCGCTGAGGATCGATAACTGCTCGTCACTGGGCGAAAAGGCATGACCAATGACTACCGTGATGAACGCGCATAACAACGCAATCAGCAGAATAGTAACGAACTGATTACGAAAAAAATTCCCCGTGTCACGGTAGACGGACTTCGCCGTGATAGACATGCATTCTCCTTGAGTCTTGCAGGTGTTTTAACTAGCCGGGGATTGTACCGCAAAACGTGGTTGGGTAGCAGTCTCTGCCGCTGTCACGGTAAGTATATCTTTGTAAAGAGTTCCCAGCGGCGGCAGGCCGTAGCGGGCACGGGCGCGATCGCACGCTTCGTTGAGTTCGCCGCCTTCGCCTGACATAGCAAACTCGCGGCAGGGGGAAGGCCGCTGATGATAGATGGTGCAGTGCACCGATTCGCCGATTTCGCCGCTTAAGGCTGTGCAGCGGCTTTGCCGCTGATTGGTGCCGCTCATGCAGCGCAGAAAAGGGGTAAGGGGTTCGGTGAGCTGCGTAGGTACCACGCCGCCGGCGTCGTCGGCTTCAGCCCAATAGAAGGAGACTCGAAAATACGCACAACAGGCACCGCACGTCATGCACGGGTTGATTTCACTCATAATTACACCTGAAAAAAACGCATCAACACAAATTGTCGGCAATTAAATTAGCTATCCGCACGATCGGCGACAAGAGGGGGAAGCAAAAATTTTTCTCACGGGTAAAAATTGATGTAAAGACAAATCAGAACGTTACTGAGTGCTGCAAAAATTAATCTGGATCAATAAATGTTAAATCTAATGGCCTGGTGTGATCTAAAACAGATCAAAACTAACTCATTGTAGGTATATTTGCTGCCGCTGATAAAAACCATAATGGGGACATGGATATGAAGAAAATTGCAGCGGCGGCATTGATCTTAGGTACGCTTTCTGGTGGTAGCGCCTGGGCGCATGAAGCGGGGGAGTTTTTTATTCGCGCGGGTTCGGCGACGGTTCGCCCGACTGAGGGTTCTGACAACGTACTGGGTAGTCTCGGCGGTTTTAACGTCAGTAATAACACCCAGTTAGGTTTAACCTTTACCTATATGGCGACCGACAATATCGGTATCGAACTGCTGGCGGCAACGCCGTTCCGCCACAAGGTCGGTACCGGGCCGACCGGCACCATCGCTACCGTACACCAGTTGCCGCCGACGCTGATGGCGCAGTGGTACTTTGGCGATGCGCAAAGCAAAGTGCGCCCGTATGTCGGCGCCGGTATTAACTATACAACCTTCTTTAACAATGATTTCAACGATACCGGTAAGGACGCCGGGCTTTCCGACCTGAGCCTGAAGGATTCATGGGGCGCGGCAGGACAGGTTGGCCTGGATTATCTGATTGACCGCAATTGGCTGCTGAACATGTCAGTGTGGTACATGGATATCGACACCGACGTGAAATTTAAAGCTAACGGAGAGAATCAGACCGTCAGTACCCGCCTGGATCCGTGGGTGTTTATGTTCTCTGCCGGTTATCGGTTCTAATGGTTTAAAAAAACTGGCCGTTCGCGGCCAGTTTTATCCTCTTCAGACCAGCCGATGAGCGTGCAGTTTGGCGCTTTCCATAATGCTATCCATTATCACCTGCACGCGATGCGGCAACACGCCTCGTTGACGATAAATCAACCACGCCTGCATATTCACGCCGCGTTCTCGTGGCAGACAGGGCTGTAGCGTACCCGCTTCTAATTCCGCCGCGACGGAGTAAAAAGGGGCATATACGATGCCCAGGCCCTGCTTGGCAAGCTCGATAGCCGGCAAAATGTTATCGCATACGCTGGAACCGTTGACCTCTACCTGAATACTCTCACCCGCGGCGTTATAGCAATGCCAACTGTTGCGGATCCCGCCCAGCGTACGCAAAGTGATGCAGCGGTGCTGCGCAAGCTCATCAACATCGTGCAGAGGCGACTGCACAATATAATCCGCGCAGGCAAACAGCCCCATGCGAAAGCGAGTGAGTGGCCTTGCGATCAGGCTTTCGTCCTGCGGTTGGAAAAAGCTAATCAGCAGATCGCAATCGCTATCGAAAAGCGTCCCGTGTTTCTGTTCGCGCTCGTCGGGATTGCGGGTGAGAATATTGACGGTTAATTCCGGCGCCGAACGTAGCACCGGCGGCAAAAGGTATCGGGCAAGGAAAGCCTGAATGCCGATCGGCGCGCCGAGCGTCACCATGCCGTTGAGGCTGCGTTTCCAGGTACCGGACATATCAAGCAGATCATTATGCTTATCCAGCAGAATATCCGCCCGGCGCAGGAACTGCTCGCCAAACTCGCTCAGGATTAACGCCCGTGGATGGCGGATAAAGATCTCTAACCCCAGGCGCCGTTCCAGCGCATTCAGCGCCCGCGACACATTCGACTGCGGCATGTCAAGTAGTTGGGCGGCTTTGCTCACGCTTGCCGTTTCGGCAATCATGCGAACGATGCGGAGTTCGTCAATGCGCAGGTCTTTTTCTTTCATAAGGTTGGTTCTTTTGGTTTGCTATATCAAAAATGATATACATCTTTGCCGTCATTGTCATATGACTTCTGGCCAGTAGCTGGGTATTATTTGCGTGGATTATTTATTACAGCCGAAAAATACAGAGAAATAATTCGATGAAAATAACAACAATGGCTGCGTTATCTGCAATTTTGCTGCTGGCGGCGTGCGCTTCCAGCGTAACCGAAAAAGAAAAACATATTGAATATGACGATATTATCAAGGGACTATCGGTTTCGGCGGAAGAGATATTATACCGGAAAGATAAAAGTACTGATTTTTACCGTTATCAATATTTGGTCTATCAGTCGGAAAATGATTATTCTCGGAACAGCCGCACTATTACAGTGAGTGGCATTGCTAATTATAAAACAGCGTAGTTAGTACGGTTTACCTTTTTTATTACCAGGTGTTATTATGTTTCTCGACTACTTCGCCTTAGGCGTGTTAATTGCCGTGTTTTTAATTTTATTTTACGGCATTATTATTATTCATGATATTCCCTATTTATTGGCCAAGAAACGCCAGCATCCTCATCAGGATGCAATTCATGTCGCCGGCTGGGTGAGCCTGTTTACCCTGCATGCGATTTGGCCGCTGTTATGGATCTGGGCCACGCTGTATCGCCCCGAGCGCGGGTGGGGAATGGCGCATAAAGTCGAAGATAGCGCCGAAATGCATCAGCGAATCAGGCAACTTGAAAGCGAGCTAAAGCGTCTGCAGGAGCAACAGATAACTGTAACGACAAACTCGTCAAATAACCGCTGAGGCCAGTGTATGGATTTACTCATTATTCTTTGCTATGTGGCGTTGGCCTATGGCGTATTTAAAATTTTCCGTATCCCGGTAAATAAATGGACGGTGCCAACGGCAGTCCTTGGTGGGGTGGTTATTGTCGGTGCGCTAATTCTGACCATGAATTATAATCACCCGTATACCGACCGCGCGCAAAAAATAGCATTGTCGATCCCGATTGTACCGCAGGTGTCGGGGGCCATCGTAGAAGTTACCGATAAAACGAATGTGTTATTACGCAAAGGCGAGGTGCTGTTTCGTCTTGATGATAGCCGTTATCGTGCGCGACTGAATAAACTGGAGGCGGATCTCAGTGCCGCCGAAGCGGATATCAGAACCCGGAAAGCGGCATTAAGTGAATCCGCCGCCAACGTCCAGCGGATGACGGCGGAATATGAACGCGCCCGTCAGGATTATCAGCGCTATGCGAAAGGCGCAGCGATGCCGGTAAATCCTTTTTCCGAGCAGGATGTGAATCACGCCGAGCAGCAATATCAAGCGCAATCTGCGGCCCTGCGGGCGGCTAAAGCCCAGTATCAACAGGAGTTCGAAAGACTTTCGGCGCGTTTCAATGGCGAGGATGCGCAAATCGCCAGCCTGAAATCGCAGATTGCCGAGGCGCGTTATGACCTTGAACAGACGGTATTCCGCGCGCCCAGCGATGGTTATGTCACTCAGGTGCTGGCACGTCCGGGAACCACGGCAGTTCGTCTGCCGTTCAAACCGGTGATGATTTTTATTCCGCAGCAAAAACGCCAGGTGGTGGCGGTATTTCGCCAGAACGCCATCCTGCGCCTGGAGCAGGGGGACGAGGCAGAGGTTGTGTTTAATGGCTTACCGGGGCAGGTGTATGCCGGCAAGGTCACAAAGGTACTGCCAACCATTCCCGACGGTAGTTACCAGGCGAGCGGCGCATTACAGGGTTTAAGCGCCACGCCCGGTCGGGAAGGGGTTTATGTGATGATTGACCTGGCGGCGAGCCGCGATCTTGCCCATTTACCGGATGGGGTCAGTGCCCAGGCGGCGGTGTATACCGACCATTTTGCCCACGTGTCAGTGATGCGTAAGGTGCTGTTACGGATGACCAGCTGGTTGCATTATCTGTATCTCGACCACTAAAAGCTGAAGTTGAGTCAAAAAAAAGCCCGCGATAAACGCGGGCAAAAATACTGGAAGCAATGTGAGCAATGTCGTACCGAATACCTGAGTTGTTCACTCAACTATTCGGTAATGAGAAAGATAATATTTCTCATTTAAGATATCAACCCCAGAGTTTGTGCGGAGGCGCATTTTTTTAATCAAGGGTGAAAACCGTGCGTTTCTGGCTGTTATCACGCGGCCATGCCGCAGCGACATCGCGGAGCGGCTGCGGCGTGGTGGCGATGGTAAAATGACCGGGAACCGCCGCCTGCAGCATCTCCCCGGTTGCCGCCAGTAGTTGCGGCATGGTCAGGCTGCCGATGCCGCTACCCATGAGCTGTAGCGGCGCGGCGCGAAGCACCGCGCCATTTAACGCGATATCCGCCCCGGCAAGGGAACCCACCTGCACATAACGTACCGGCTTATCGCCAGGGGTGTATTTCGCCAGCATAGGCAGCAGCAACTCTGCGCTGCGGCCCCACAAATAATCCACAACCACATCTATTTGCCCGGCGCTGGCGGCGGCAAACTGCGCGTTTAGCGTCTGCTCATCGGCGGTTAAATCAATACACTCATCGGCTGCGAGGGCAGCCAGCGCCTGCGTATTACGCCCGGTAGCAATGATTTTTTTTGCGCCGAGGTAGCGGGCAATTTGTACTGCCAACTGCCCGGCGCTGCCGGTGGCGCCGTTAATCAGTACCGTTTCTCCGGCCTGGAACTGCGCCCGTTTGACAAGCGCAGCCCAGGCAGACATGCCCGGATTGGCCATGGCCGCAGCGCTGATGTCATCAAGTGCATCCGGAAGCGGCAGGCAATTCTGCAGCGCGACCGGCGCGCGTTGCGCCATACTGCCGAACGGCGCACTGGGGAAAGCAAAATAGACGCGCTGACCGTCAGAGGTCATACCGACGCCATCGATACCGACGACAAACGGCAGCGTGCCGTCAAAACTATAATGACGTCCCGATGCCCGGCCATTAACTACGTGGCTAATAGCGGCGGCGCGAACGTCGATCAGCGTGTATCCGGCTGCAGGCTGCGGTTCGGTAAAATCGGCCCATATCGGACCTTCGTTAAGATCAAACACCACGGCGGCTTTCATAACATTATCCCCTGATGATAATTATGTGTAATATGCACATATTCTTCAGGAGCACTATACGCGGTTAACTAATATATGCAAGATGCACATAATAATTACGACATCACCGACTTTCACGGCGCGCTGTTAGACATCATCAGCGTGATGAATCAACCGCTGCGCGATGAGCAAATATTGCAGGCGGCAGGGGTACAGCTTGAACAGATGCTGTTTCCACTACTGGTGGCGGTATGGCGCTATGGCCCGGTGGGGGTAGTTGAGCTGGCGGATCATTTAGGCCGCGATTACACCACCGTCAGCCGGCAGGTGAAAAAGCTGGAGGCTCAGGGCCTTGCCTGCAAGCAGGCCAATGCCAAAGACCGGCGGATTAGCGAGGTGACGCTTAGCGAAAAGGGGCAGCGGATGATCGACGTTATTGCCGTTGCGCGGCGGCGGTTAATGAATCAGGTGCTGGCTGGATGGTCAGAAGATGAGGTGCTGGCGCTGTTTCGCTTAACGCGAAAATACGCTAACAGCCTGCAGCGGAAATAGCCGCCCGGCGTGAGGCCGGGCGACAAAGGGTCAGGCGGTTTTGGTCGCTGCTTTCAAACTGTGCACGAAGGTTTTTAGCTCTGCGAGCATGTTTTGCGGCTGCTCAAGATTGCGCTCGATAATCTTGACGATGGCCGAGCCGGATATTGCCCCGGCGGCGCCGGCGTCAATAGCGGCCGAAACCTGCTCCGGCGCCGAGATGCCAAAGCCCTGTAGCGGCGGCGCGGCGTTGTATTCCGCCAGCTTTTCAATCAGATGATGCAGCGGCAGCGCGGCGCGGTTTTCCGCGCCTGTCACGCCAGCGCGCGATAGCAGGTAGGTATAGCCGCGGCCATAGGAGGCAATCTGGCGCAGTAAATCGTCATCGGCATTTGGCGGGCAGATGAAAATCGGCGCAATGTTATGACGCAGCGCTGCCTGGCGGAACGGGGCGGACTCTTCGACCGGCACGTCGGCGACCAGCACGGAATCCACGCCGACACGCGCGCATTCGGCGTAGAACTCATCAATCCCCGGGCTGAACACCAGGTTCGCGTACATCAAAAGGCCGATTGGGATTGTCGGATGCTTGTGACGGATTGCCGCCAGCATTTCGAAGCACTGCGCCGGGGTGACGCCGGCGGCAAAAGCGCGCAATGTGGCGCCCTGAATCGTCGGGCCGTCGGCCAGCGGGTCGGAGAAGGGGATCCCCAGTTCCAGCGCATCGGCGCCGGCTTCAATCAGCGCATCGATGATTTTCAGCGACTGCTCCGGCCCCGGATCGCCGAGGGTGACGAAGGGAACAAAGGCGCCTTCCTGGCGGTTTTTTAACTGTGCAAATAGCGTCTCGTAACGTTCCATCAGATTTCCCCTCGCGCTTTCAAAATGTCGTGTACGGTGAAGATGTCTTTATCGCCGCGGCCGGACAGGTTAACCACCAGCAGCTGCTCTTTATCCGGATTCTCGCGCATCATCTTCAGCGCGTGCGCCAGAGCGTGGGACGATTCCAGCGCCGGGATAATGCCTTCATGGCGGGAGAGCGCTTTAAAGGCATCCAGCGCTTCGTTGTCGGTAATTGACACATACTCGGCGCGCCCGGTGCTGTTCAGGAACGCATGCTGAGGCCCCACTGACGGGAAATCCAGCCCGGCGGAAATAGAATAAGATTCTTCGATCTGCCCGTCGGAAGTTTGCATCATCGGCGACTTCATGCCGAAGTAAATGCCGACGCGACCGTGCTTCAGCGGCGCGCCGTGCTCGCCGGTTTCGATACCGTGGCCGGCAGGCTCGACGCCAATCAGGCCAACGCGGGATTCATCAATGAAATCAGCGAACATGCCGATGGCGTTAGAACCACCGCCAACGCAGGCGATCACCGCGTCCGGCAGGCGTCCTTCTTTCTCAAGGATCTGCGCTTTGGTTTCTTCGCCGATCATGCGCTGGAATTCACGCACGATAGTCGGGAATGGATGCGGGCCAGCGGCAGTGCCGAGCATGTAGTGCGCCTTCTCGTAGCTGCCGGACCAGTCGCGCAGCGCTTCGTTACAGGCATCTTTCAGGGTGGCGGAACCGCTGTGCACTGGAATGACCTCCGCACCCATCAGGCGCATGCGGAAGACGTTCGGCGACTGGCGCTCGACATCTTTGGCGCCCATATAGATGCGGCATTTCAGACCGAGCAGGGCGCTGGCCAGCGCCGAGGCGACGCCGTGTTGGCCGGCGCCGGTTTCGGCGATAATTTCCGTTTTGCCCATGCGTTTGGCAAGCAGCGCCTGTCCCAGCACCTGGTTGGTTTTGTGCGCGCCGCCGTGGAGCAGATCTTCACGCTTGAGGTACAGCGTGGTGCGGGTGCCTTCGGTCAGATTGCGGCATTTGGTCAGCGCCGTCGGACGACCCGCGTAGTTTTTCAGCAGGTCGGTGAATTCAGCCTGAAACTCAGGATCTTTTTGCGCGCTGACGAAAGCTTCTTCCAGCTGGCGCAGGGCGGGCATCAGGATCTGCGGAACGTACATACCGCCGAATTCGCCGAAATACGGGTTCAGTAAAGTGCTCATTATTGCATTGCTCCTTAATATGCGCGCAGCGTCTGGAAAACGGCAGCCACCAGGCTTGCCTCTTTTATTCCCGGCTGCGACTCTACGCCTGAGTTGAAATCGAGTCCGGCACAGCCGCTTTTCGCGGCTTCTACGCAGTTATCGGCGCTAAGGCCGCCTGCCAGCATCACGTTACGCAGGTCCTGGCCCTGCAGCAGCGACCAGTCGAAGCGTTGACCGCTCCCGCCCTGACCGTTGTCAAAGACATATCTGTCCACATGATTGAGGTTACGCGGCGGTAAACTTTCGCCGACGCTCAGCGCCTTCCAGATTTGGATCTGCTCCGGCAGCGCCGCGCGCAGGGCATCAATCCAGGACTGGTCTTCGCTCCCATGAAGCTGGACCGCGGCGAGTTTCAATTTGGTCGCGCGGGTGACGACCTCTTCAACGGCTGCATCACGGAACACGCCAACGTAGCTAAGCGGCGCGGCGGCCATTACCGCCTGTGCCTGCTGATCGTTAACGGCACGCGGCGAACTATCGACGAAAATCAGGCCGCCGTAGATGGCGCCCGCCTCCCAGGCGACTTGCGCATCCTGCGGACGAGTCAGGCCGCAGACCTTGTTCTCACCTAACAGCACGCGCTTCACCGCAGCGCTGAGGTCCGGTTGTTCCATCAGCGCCGAGCCAATCAGGAAGCCGTTGGCGAAGTGGCTAAGCTCGCGGACTTCGCCATAGGTATGGATTCCGGATTCGCTGATCACGGTGACATCCGGGCCGAGACGCGGCGCCAATTGCCGCGTGCGGTTCAGATCAATCGACATATCGCGCAGATCGCGGTTATTAATGCCGACGACTTTGGCCTTCAGCGCAATCGCGCGCTCCAGCTCCTCTTCATTGCTGACCTCGGTCAGGACGCCCATATTGAGACTGTGGGCGACGGCGGCGAGCTGGCGATATTGATCGTCATCGAGCACCGAGAGCATCAGCAGGCAGGCATCGGCCTGGTAGTAACGCGCGAGATAAATCTGGTAAGGATCGATGGTGAAGTCTTTACACAGAATCGGCTGCGGCGCGACTTTGCTGACAATCGGCAAAAAATCAAAGCTGCCCTGAAAATATTTCTCATCGCACAGTACTGAAATTGCCGAAGCGTAGTGCTTATAAACCCCGGCGATGGTCGCCGGGTCGAAATCTTCACGAATCAGTCCCTTCGACGGCGACGCCTTTTTGCACTCGAGAATAAAAGCGGTGCGGGCGCCGGCCAGCGCATCGTAAAAATGGCGTTCGGACGGCACGATATCATTCTGAAAACTGGCTAACGGTTGTTGTTGTTTGCGGGCTTCTACCCAAATCGCTTTGTCAGCAACGATTTTTGCTAAAACGGTCTGCATTATTTACCCTCTTGCCGCTAATGCGGTCACTCTGTCATAGGCCGCTCCGCTGTGCAGCACATCCAGCACCTGCCGGGCGTTGGCTTTCAGGTCTTCATGCCCGTGTAAACGCATCAACATGGCGACGTTGGCGGCGACGGCGGCTTCATGAGCGGCTTCACCTTTACCTTGTAGCAAGCGCGTGAGAATGTCACGGTTTTCTTCCGGCGTGCCGCCGGCCAGTTGATCCTGATGATATGGCGTCAGGCCGAAGTCGGCGGCGGTCAGCTGATAGCTCTGGATTTCGCCGTTATTGAGTTCGGCGACCACGGTCGGCGCATGCAACGAGACTTCGTCCATGCCGCCGCTGTGTACCACTGCGGCGCGTTGATAACCGAGTACGCGCAAGGTTTCTGCAATCGGCAACACCAGTTCCGGGCTGTAGACGCCAATCAACGCCAGCGGCGGGTGCGCCGGGTTGATAAGCGGCCCCAACACGTTAAACAGGGTGCGCGTTTTCAACTGCTGGCGGACCGGCATCGCGTGGCGGAAACCGGTGTGGTATTTCGGCGCGAACAGAAAGCAGACGCCCAGTTCATCCAGCGCGGCGCGCGATTTATCGGCATTCATATCCAGGTTGATGCCAAACGCGGCCAGCAGGTCGGACGAACCTGATTTACTGGAGACGCTGCGGTTACCGTGTTTCGCCACTTTTAAACCGCAGGCGGCGGCGACAAAGGCGCTGGCGGTTGAGATATTGATACTGTTGCTGCCATCGCCGCCGGTACCGACGATATCGGCAAACTGATAATCCGGGCGCGGGAACGGCGCGGCGTTTTCCAGCAGCGCGGTAGCGGCGCCGGCAATTTCCTGTGGTTGTTCGCCGCGCACTTTCATGCTTACCAGCGCGGCGGCCAGCTGTTCCGGCTTCACTTCGCCGCGCACGACGGCGGAAAACAGCACGTGGCTCTCCTGCTGGCTCAGCGTCTCGGCCTGGTACAGTTTTTCCAGAATCGGCTGTACGACATTGGTCTGCTCCAGTTTCTGCAGCGCCCATGCCAGCGTTTGCTCCAGCAGTAGCGCTCCCTGGGTAGTCAGAATCGATTCCGGATGGAACTGGAAGCCGCAGACGCGATCGGCGTCGTGGCGAACCGCCATCACCATACCGTTGAAATTGGCGTTAATGGTGAGCCCGGCCGGAATATTGCTGCCGACAAGAGAATGGTAGCGGGCCACCGGCAGCGGGTTGGCGAGACCGGCGAACATCGCCTGGCCGTCATGCTCAATGCTTGACGCTTTGCCGTGAAGGATTTCTCCCGCCTGGCCGACATAGCCGCCGTAGGCTTCCACGATGGCCTGGTGGCCGAGGCAGATACCGATAATCGGTAACTTGCCGCGCAGGCGGGTCAGCAGCTCGGGCATGCAGCCGGCTTCGCTTGGGGTTCCCGGCCCCGGAGAGAGCATCAGCACCGGATTATCCATGGTGCCGATACGTTCAATCAGCGATTGCGCCGGTACGGTATTACGATAAATAACCACGTTGTGGCCGTTAGCCCGCAGCTGGTCGGCGAGGTTATAGGTAAAGGAGTCGATATTATCGAGCAGCAGGATGTCGGCCATTAGAAAGTCTCCTTCGCGTGGTGGGCCTGAGCAATGGCGCGCAGCACGGCGCGAGCTTTATTACGGGTTTCATCCGCCTCGGATTGCGGAACGGAATCGAGCACGATACCGGCGCCCGCCTGCACGGTGGCAATGCCATCCTCAACGTAGGCTGAGCGGATCACGATGCAGGTATCGAGGTCGCCATGGGCGGTAAAGTAGCCGACCGCGCCGCCGTAGCTACCGCGACGCTTGCCTTCCGCGGCGGCGATTAGCTGCATGGCGCGAACTTTCGGCGCGCCGCTAAGGGTGCCCATATTCATGCAGGCGCGGTAGGCGTGCAGGACATCAAGGTCGCGGCGCAGTTCGCCGACCACGCGGGAAACCAGATGCATCACAAAAGAGTAGCGATCGACTTTGGTCAAATCTGCTACGTAGCGGCTACCCGGGGTACAGATGCGGGCCAGATCGTTACGGGCCAGGTCAACCAGCATCAGATGTTCAGAAAGCTCTTTGTGGTCGGTACGCATCTCCAGCTCAATACGGCTATCGAGATCGCGATCCAGTGAACCATCGGCGCGGCGGCCGCGCGGACGGGTGCCGGCAATGGGGTAGATCTCAATCTGGCGGCTGACGGCGTCGTATTTCAACGAGCTTTCCGGCGAGGCGCCGAACAGGGTGAAATCGTTATCCTGCATAAAGAACATATACGGGCTGGGATTGCTCTTTTTCAGCACATCGTACGAGGCCAGCGGCGACGGGCAGGGAAGTGAGAAACGGCGCGACGGCACGACCTGGAAAATTTCGCCCGCGCGAATGGCGCGCTGCATTTTGCGCACCACGGCGCCGTACTCTTCATCGCTCTGATCGACGTCGCAGCGCATTTCGGCAACCGTCGTTACCGGCAGCGGCGCGGGCGGTTCATTTAACTGCTGGCGAAGCTGGGCGATACGTTGCAGAAGACGCTGTTTTTCATTCTCCAGCGGCGTGAACAGGCTCGCCTGAATGCGGGTGCTTTTGGTCTGGTGATCGATAACCAGCAGCGTTTCCGCCAGGTAGAAACAGTAATCCGGGCAGGAGGTATCGGTATTGAGCGGTGGTAAATCCTCAAAACCGGCCACCAGGTCGTAAGCGAACAGGCCGCCAAAGAACATCGCTTCGCGCTCGGCCTGCGGGACGCTGACCAAATCCTGTAACAGACGAAACGCATCGAACACCGATAACGAGCACAGGCGAGCGTCTTCATCCAACAGGGCGCTAACCGGTGGGAAGGTGAGTACCCGGCTGTTCGGCTGGCGCAGATTCTCAATGCCGGACGGCAATGCGTTATCCAGCAGTTCAAGCAGCGCGGCGCCGTTCGCTGACAGCGCCTGAACAGTGACGGTATTGCCAAGAGCGGTAATGCGCAGGGCGCTATCGACCAGTAGCAGGCTTTTTAAATCGTCTTTACTATCGATGTCGGCCGATTCCAGCAGCAAGGTTGCCGGGCGCGCGCCGCATAATTGATGGAATAACGCCGTCGGGTTTTCGCGATAGATGGCGTCGCTGGTGAGAAGCTCGAGCGCTGGTTTTGATGTTTGCATTATCATTCTCGCCTGTTCTGTTCATTATTTTGTTCAAAAAAAAGCCCGCTCAGTGGCGGGCCCGGTATCTGTTTGCTGAGTGCAAAACGCGATCACGCCGCCCGATTCCAGGAACGACGCCACCAGCTATGAAGAGTAATAATTTGCGCTTTCATCAGAGATACCCGTTGTGTGAACTTGCGTACTAGTTAACTAGTCCATGAAAATAAAGTCAACCCTTGTTTGCAGATTTTCTTTCTCAGTCGTTATCATAATGCGCTTATTTCAGTTCAGGTCCACCAGGAGCCATTTTGAGCGACACTAATTACGCGGTCATTTATGACCTGCACAGCCATACCGTCGCCTCCGATGGGCGATTGACTCCAGAAGAGCTGGTACATCGCGCGCATGAGATGCGGGTGGGGACGCTGGCAATCACCGATCACGATAGCGTGGCGGCAATTCCGGCAGCGCGTGCCGAAATAGCGCGGGCTGAACTGCCGCTCACGCTTATCACCGGGGTAGAAATTTCCACCCTGTGGGAAAATCACGAAATTCATATCGTCGGACTGAATATTGATATCAACCATCCGGCGATGACGCAACTGCTCTGTGAACAGAAAGAGCGGCGCAACCAGCGCGGGCAGATGATTGCCGAACGGTTGGAGAAAGCGCGTATCCCCGGTGCCTGGGAAGGGGCGTTAAAGCTCGCCAATGGCGGCGCGGTCACCCGCGGCCATTTTGCCCGCTTTTTAGTTGAAGCCGGCTTTGCGAGCAATATTGCCGATGTATTCAAAAAATATCTCGCCCGCGGGAAAACCGGATACGTTCCGCCGCAGTGGTGTACAATAAAACAAGCGATTGATGTCATTCATCATTCTGGCGGCAAAGCGGTGATCGCCCATCCGGGGCGTTACGATCTTTCCGCCAAATGGTTGAAACGGCTGTTGGCCCATTTTAGCGAGCAGGGCGGCGACGCGATGGAGGTCGCCCAATGCCAGCAGGCGCCGCATGAGCGCGCGCAGCTGGCGAGCTACGCGAAACAGTTTGGTTTGATGGCGTCGCAGGGTTCGGATTTCCACCAGCCCTGCCCGTGGATTGAACTGGGGCGCAAACTTTGGCTACCCGCTGGCGTGGAAGGGATCTGGCGCAGTTGGGAAGTGGCCGCTGAACAAATTGAGAGGGAAGTATGAGCCAGTTTTTCTATATCCATCCCGATAATCCGCAGGCGCGGTTGATTAATCAGGCGGTGGAAATTGTGCGTAAGGGCGGGGTTATCGTTTATCCAACGGACTCCGGTTATGCCCTGGGTTGCAAAATCGAAGATAAAGGGGCGATGGAGCGGATCTGCCGTATCCGTCAGTTGCCGGATGGCCACAATTTCACCCTGATGTGCCGCGATCTCTCCGAGTTATCGACCTACGCGTTTGTCGATAACGTGGCGTTTCGTCTTATCAAAAACAATACGCCGGGCAACTACACGTTCATTCTTAAGGGAACGAAAGAGGTGCCGCGCCGACTGTTGCAAGAAAAGCGTAAAACCATTGGGATGCGCGTGCCGGCGAACCCTATCGCCCAGATGCTGCTGGAAACGCTTGGCGAACCGATGCTCTCGACATCCTTGATGCTGCCGGGTAATGAATTCACGGAGTCCGACCCGGAAGAAATTAAAGACCGTCTGGAGAAGGTGGTCGATCTGATTATTCACGGCGGTTATCTCGGCCAGCAGCCGACGACGGTTATCGACCTGACCGAAGACGCGCCGGTGGTGCTTCGTGAAGGCGTTGGTGATATCAAACCGTTCCTGTGAGGCTTCTCGCGGGTGGCGTTTCACGCGTCGCCCGCGGCTTAAATTTATTTTAAAATTCTTTCCGCATTGAGTCGCTCCTTTCTTATTTATATTATTAGTCCGCTTACGATATCACTCACTGATATTGCTTCCAGAAAGAAATTCAACATTATGCATAAGCTGACTATTCAACCCTCTGACGCGTTTAAGAGGAAGAAAGTACTGTTAAATTTTTTCATGCTTTCTAGTGTTACCGTTAATATATGCCAAAGCTGACCCCAAATACCTATCCCATCACCCTGGTAAAAAGCGTGCTGGTTGTTTCACTGCTGGCGCTAATACTGATTATTATCAGTTTGACTGGCTTGTTTAACTATCAGTCGCGTCAGGTCAGTAGTGCCATTGATAAAAAAATCATTGGTTCTCAGTATACGTTTATTCAGCTTAAACTTGAGGATGCTGTCGATCGCCCACGACAAATAACGAATCTATTTTTACAATATATTCAGGGCGAAAGTAACAACATCGATAAGGATACTTTAGTTCCTGAAATGGTGTATTTGACGGCGAGCGCGTTTAAAACCATGCCCGCCTTCCAGAGCCTGTCGTGGTTTGCGGAAAATGGCTCCAGTATTGCTGTTATTCGTGACAATCATAGTAATCAAATTTATTTACAACGAACCCAGCGCGATAATCATCACTCCCTGGTTAAATACAGCGGGTTAAGCCCGCAGACCAATATTGTCCACGTCAATAACGCGTTTAATGTTGTTGATTTACCGCAGTTTCGCCGCGCTCGCCAGCAAACGCACGGTTTCTGGCAACGCTCTCTCTCTACCGGCAGTTTGATCATGAGCTGGAACCAGCCAGTGTACGATAAACAAGGCCGCTTCGTCGGGGCGATCGCCAGCGGCGCCACACCTGCAGATATGACCGCTTATTTACAGAGTCTCCTGCCGGATAAAAGCTATGCTCTTCTGCTTATCGATGACAACAATCGCATTGTCGCGCGTTCCGGCAACCAACATAAATGGCAGCAGGACCGCCAATTGATAGCAAAGCTTACCTCGGTGCAGCCGTCGCCGACGTCATTTTCCTTGCGTACTGAGGACGAGTCTTTGTTGGCGACCGCCTTTAGCGTGCAGGACCGCCAACATCTGCTGAACTGGAAGGCGGTACTTATCGCGCCACAGCATGCGGAAATGGCGGAAATGAATAAACAGCGTCTACTTGTGACCTTCGCCACGACACTGTTTATTTTTATTCTGATGTTGATTCTGATGATGATTATTTCTCATTTCACCGGCGCCTTAAAGGACGTTGCAGATAAAGTGCGTCTGGGGTTAATGCCGTGGAAGAAACCAACTAAACGCGTATTTCCGGAAATAGCCTCGTTGGATGCAGCATTGAGCAACCTGTATGCAATTATTCCAGACACTTTCGAATCTAAACGCCGGAAGCTGGAAGAAGATAGCGAAACCGGTTTTTTAACCCGTAGCGGTTTACTGCATTGTGAGTCGCTGTACCGTCATCGCAATATGCTGGCGATGGTATACGTTAACAACTACAACTCGGTTAAGAATGTGCTCGGTACGACTCAGGCCCGACAGTTTATTCACCAGTTTACTTTACGCCTTCGCAAAATATTGCCTGAAGGGGCACTATGTTGTCGTGATCGAGAAGACTTGTTCATTATCGCTTTTGATGGCATGTATGCCGAAAAGGATGTCGACTGGTACAGCGCGCTACTTGCTTCTGTTTTTCGTATGTCTGCTTCTGATATGCCCGGCGAATCGCATATATTTACTGGTCATATTGGCATGTTGATTGAATCATTAACCCCAGAGAACATCGGCGAATGTCTGATGAATGTTAGTCTGGCTTTACAGCATGCCCAGATGCAGCGTAGCGGTACGGGTAAACTTTTCACGGCCGCCATGCGTGAAGAGGAAGTGAATAATCTACGTCTGCATCAGGCGTTATGCGACGATCTCCATTCGGAAGGTTTCCATCTCGTTTTGCAGCCGATCGTTTCATTTGAATCGCAGCGGCCTTGTAAAGAAGGTGAATGCCTGATCCGCTGGCAATCAAATGTGTTGGGCTTCGTGCCGCCCGACAAATTTATCGCCCTTGCCGAGCACACCGGCATGATTGTGCCGTTAGGGAAATGGATAATTGAAACCGCCTGTCGTGAACTTGCCGCGTTTATCACGCGCGGCGCGGCGCGTGATTTTAAACTGCACGTCAATATCTCGGCAATTCAGCTTCAGCAACCTGATTTTGCTCAGCATCTGCTGGAATCAATTCACGCTAATGATTTGATGAACAGCAATATTTGTCTTGAAATCACCGAAAGCGTCTTGCTGCATGACACGTGGCGAATTGTCGAAATACTGGCTTATCTACGTCGTCTTGGCGTATGTATAGCGATTGATGATTTTGGTTCCGGTTATTCCAGCCTCTCGTATCTGCATTCGCTGCCATTTGATTGTCTGAAGATTGACCGCGGGTTTGTCAGCAATGTGCTTGATGATAAAAAAAACGAAGCGGTTATCGCCTCGGTGTTAATGTTGGCGCGAAGTTTTTCCGTGCCGCTGGTGGCCGAAGGCGTTGAAACGCGCGAAATGGCAGAAAAACTGCAGGAGATGGGCTGTGATTTGGCCCAGGGATATTATTATTCCCGGCCGAAAACGTTTGATAGTTTTGACGTCGCCAATGGGTTTTTCGTTGTTGAACCGGAATGATGAGATATACCAACGGCGATAATAACGATGCAAATATTAAAAAAACAGCTTTCGGTCAACAGCTACCCGTTCACCCTAACTCAGGCCATCATATTTACCTTAGCCACGACAATTCTCGTCGTGCTGCTGACGACATATGCTTTTCTCTACTACGAAGGTTATGCTTTTTTTGATGAGGTGAGTGAGGATATTTTGCGTGCGAAAAGAGTCAATATCGAGGAAGTTATCCACGATTATATTGATGTTCCCGCGCAATCGAACGCGATACTGGTTCATGCGATCGGACGTCAATCCAGTACTGCGATCCCGGTTCGCAGCCTGATCGGCGAAATGGTCAATACCACCAATAACGTCTTCAGCAACAAACATTATTTGAATCTGGTCGGATTTGGCGCGGTCAATGGCGATTTTATTCAAGTGGCGCGCGGACAGGCCGAGTCGAATGATTATCTTGCGGTAAAAGATGCGCAAACAGATCACCATCTGACGGCGTATAGTCACCTGACGGTGAATTCATTAGTAAAAGCGGTGCTTGCGGATTATCAAATAACGCAGCGCGAATGGTATGCGGCGGTTGCCAAAGACCAGCGTCCGCACTGGACAAAACCCTTTCGCGATTATGAATATGAAAATGAAATTGGCGTTGCGTTCAGCTCACCGGCATTCAATCGCCAGGGACAGTTTGTTGGCGTCGTCGCCAGCGAGTTGCACCTCAACGAACTAAATAAAAGTCTGGAAAAATTCAAACCCCATCCTGAAAGTATTCTGCTGATTGTTAATGAAAAAAATGAGCTCATTTCTTCATCAGTGCCATCATTGACGCGAAATATGCTGGCCGGGGGAAAACACTCACGGCTGAATCTACAAACGCTTGAAAACACTCATTTACCGGTTGTTGTGGCAGCCAGTCGCACGTTAAAAGCGAATCACCATACGGGATTGCAGTTTTTCAGTTCCGGCAAAGAAGAATATTATGTTGATGCTTTTCCAATCACCGACCGTGATGACATATTGCACTGGACGGGAATTGTGATTAGCCCGGCGAGAATGATTACCCATACCATCATTAAATATATAGCCATTACCATGATCATGCTGTTTGTCATTTTTGTACTTGGTCTGCTGGTGGTTTTCTATGGCCTGGCGAAGGTGGTAAAACCGCTGCGGGATATTGTCCGTAAAGCGGATCAGCTTGCGACGCACCGCTGGACGCCGCCAGATAATAAGCGTCATTTCCCGGAAATAGCCTCTCTGGAAACCACATTTATGGCGTTATCGCATAAGCTGGCAGAAAGTTTCGACGCCCAACGGCGCGAAATAGAAGAGGATAAAACCACCGGGTTATTCTCGCGGACAGGGTTACTGCGTCAGACATCGCTATATCAAGGTAGAAACCTGCTCGCGCTGGTGCATATCAGTAATATGAACGCTATTATCAATTCCTTAAGTACGGAGTATGGTGAAAAATTTATTAGCGATTATATTCTTCGCCTGCATAATTTACTGCCGACGAATACGCTGATTGCCCGCGATACAGTGGATAAGCTTATCGTGGTTTTTCCAGGACAAACTCAGCCAAAAGAGCGTCAGCGCTACAGAGAACTGCTCTCCTCACTATTTATCGACGTCAATAATGAAGCGTCTCCTACGGCAAGCAAATACGTTTATACCGGCAATATTGGCCTGGTGACGACTGAGATCCATGCAGAGAATATTGAACAAACGTTGCGTGAGGCATGGATTGCATTACGCCATGCGCAGAAACAGGGAAACGGCGTTGCGACGTTTTACAGCTGCGAGATGCATGAGGCTGAGCTTTATAATATCCAACTCCATGAGCATCTTCATGATGCGATCCAGCAAAATGAATTTCATCTGATGCTACAGCCAATTGTGGATTTGCAGGATCAAAGCGCTTTTCAGGAAGGAGAATGTTTGCTTCGCTGGCGCTCCGAAACGGTAGGCGAAATTCCTCCCGATCGTTTCCTCCCCCTGGCGGAAGAGAGCGGGTTGATAATCCCGCTGGGACGCTGGATTATTGAACAGGCCTGTCGGGAGCTTTCCGCGATGATTCTCCGCGGGGCGCCGGCGAACTTTATTCTGCATATCAACGTATCGGCGATTCAACTCCTGCAACAGGATTTTGCCTGGCATTTAATGGATGCGATTTATCGTCATGGGCTGGTCACGGGCAATATTTGTCTTGAGATAACCGAACGGTTACTGATGGATTCTGCTGCCAGAATTAGTCGAATGATTGCTTATCTCCGCCGCCATGGTATTGCCGTCGCGCTGGATGATTTTGGCGTCAATTTATCCAGTCTGCCTTATTTACACACGCTGTCATTTGATAGCATCAAAATTGACCGCCGTTTGATTTGCCAATTTGCCGATGATGATAAAGCAGAATCGATGATTGCATCGCTGATTGTGCTGGCTCAGGGGTTTAAGGTACCCGTCGTTGCTGAGGGTATTGAAGATGAGGCGATAAAAAACCAGTTACGCGACCTCGGTTGCCAGAAAGCGCAAGGTTATCTGTTTGGTCACCCGGCGCCATTTGCCGACTTTCCCTTCCTGGCAAGTGCATTGACGGCGAGCGATAATCTATAGACAGAGAAATGTATCGCAGGTAAGCATTCATTTTGAAGTTAGTGTAGTACGTTCGCCCACGCAGGCGCGCGCGCTGCTGTACAGCGCTGACGAATGGCGCCTTAAAATGTGGAAAGTATTTATATAACAACAGGTTGGTGGTTTTAGATGGCCTGTTGTTGCCAAAGCTTATCAGAGGCCTGGGAATGCGTACATGTAAAACAAAAACACATTATATATCAAAGCATTAAATTTATTTCGTTTATGGTAACCATCATGTTGTGTGACAGGTTTAGCTGCACTTTGTATCCCCTCTATAACGTACATAATTTTTGAGTCTTTGACTGTCTCAACTATCTGGCGGTTCTGGCCATCTCCATATCACCAACGGCGCTTTATGGCTTCTATTGCCTGTTGCGGAGTTGTAAAAAAATCAGTAGCATAATCTCTTTCGGAGTTAGGAAATGTCTGTCACTGATTCACTTCTTACTTATACTCTTGCTGCAACACTTCTAGCGTTAACCCCTGGTCTTGATACTGCCCTCATTCTACGTACTGCCACTGTCGAAGGTGGTCGAAAAGCTTTTCATGCTGCTTTAGGTATTGATACAGGATGCTTTATCTGGGGTGCACTGGTGGCCTTTGGTTTGGGGGCGCTATTGGCGGTTTCTGAGGTCGCCTACATGCTGCTGAAATGGTGTGGGGCGGCATATCTTTGCTGGTTAGGTATTCAATTGCTATTGCGCCCACGGCAGCAATTTTGCTTGAAGCAAGGGGGTAACGATCCAGCGAATAACTGGTTCCTGCGTGGTATGTTGGGGAATGTACTCAATCCCAAGATGGGTATTTTTTATGTTTCGTTCCTACCTCAATTTATCCCTGTGGGGCATTCTCCCTTTATCTGGACATTCCTTCTGGTCTCGATTCATGTGTTGATTGGTACGCTATGGTCACTAATTCTTATTTCAGCCACACATTATGCCTCTGGGATTTTGAAAAAACCTGATGTTGTGAAATGGATGGATCGCAGCACTGGGGGCTTGTTTCTATTGTTTGCAGCAAAACTGGCAATGAGTAGAAGATAAAAAAGGGGGCATTGCGCCCTGACCTGTTCCCCATTGATTAATACACCGCGATGTTAGTAATGTCTTTATAAGCCACATGAGGACATCCCCATGAAGAAGCGTTTTTCCGACGCCACCTATTATACCTGGCGTAAGAAGTATGGCGGTATGGAGGTTAAGCGCCTGAAGTCGCTTGAGGAAGAGAACGCCAGACTCAAGAAGCTGCTTGCCGAAGCCATGCTGGATAAGGAGGCACTTCAGGTGGCTCTGGGGCGAAAGTACTGACGACAGACCATAAGCGGGAAGCCGTGGTATTGATGTGTGATGCGACCGGTCTGTCGCAACGTCGTGTCTGCATGCTTATAGGCTTGTCCCTGTCTACCTGTCGCTATGAGGCTCAGCGTCCGGCGGCTGATGCGCATTTATCAGGGCGCATCATTGAGCTGGCACTGGAGCGCAGGCGTTCAGGTCACGCGGATCTGATTCATGATCACTTCAGCTTGTTTTTGACTGTCAGTACCAAGACTCAGACGTACAAAACTAGTTGAATCATTTAGTCTAAAATTCGTGTAGTATGTGCGCCCACGAATCATAGTGTGTGACATGTTGTTTGCCATACTGTGTACCATGAAATAGTTACAGATCAGTGAGTTAAGTTGATTTTCAATCTAACTCATTGTTTTTAAAAGTATACCAGACGCCTGGGAAGGCGACACCTAAAGGAAGCTCTATGAGCGAGAAATTACAGAAAGTGCTGGCTCGTGCTGGCCATGGCTCCCGCCGCGAAATTGAAACTATCATCGAAGCTGGACGCGTCAGCGTGGATGGTAAGATCGCAACCCTCGGCGATCGTGTTGAAATCGTACCTGGTTTGAAAATCCGTATCGACGGTCATCTTATTTCGGTAAAAGAATCTGCCGAGCAAATTTGTCGGGTATTGGCCTATTACAAACCAGAAGGCGAACTCTGCACCCGTAACGATCCGGAAGGACGCCCAACGGTTTTCGACCGTCTGCCGAAACTGCGCGGCGCGCGCTGGATTGCGGTAGGTCGCCTCGATGTGAACACCTGCGGCCTGCTGCTGTTTACCACCGATGGTGAACTGGCGAACCGTTTGATGCACCCAAGCCGCGAAGTTGAGCGTGAATACGCCGTCCGCGTTTTCGGCCAGGTCGATGAAGACAAACTGCGCCAGCTGGCGCGTGGCGTACAGTTAGAAGATGGCCCTGCAGCGTTTAAAACGATTAAGTTCACCGGCGGTGAAGGGATCAACCAATGGTATAACGTTACCTTGACCGAAGGGCGCAACCGCGAAGTGCGTCGCCTGTGGGAAGCCGTCGGCGTTCAGGTCAGCCGTCTTATCCGCGTACGCTACGGCGATATTCTGCTGCCGAAAGGCCTGCCGCGCGGCGGCTGGACTGAACTGGATCTGGCGCAGACCAACTATCTTCGTGAACTGGTGGAGCTGCCGGCGGAAACCGAAAGCAAAGTAGCGGTGGAGAAAGATCGCCGTCGTATGAAAGCGAATCAAATCCGCCGCGCCGTCAAGCGTCATAGCCAGACCAGCGGCAATCCTCGCCAGGGGAATAACGGCAACCGCCGTTCCAGCACCCGCAACAAGACTAACGGCTAATGCTGTACATTCCGGCGGGTTCCCGCCGGAATGTTCCTCTTTTCCCTCGCTTGTGACATTTTTCACACTTTCGCATAAAGACAAGAAACAGGAATTACGCAGACAAATAACGCAAAGTGATGTTATTAGCGTCGCCATATACTGTCGGCACTGATTACAAAACAGGTAGCCCGCAATGAGTACAACAACAAAGTTATCGGCAAGCTATGTGGTCATCGGCGTAAAAGAAAAGATAGGCTATGGCTTAGGCGATTTCGCCTCTAATTTATCGTTCGGTTTTGTCTCGTTATTCTTACTGTTTTTTTATACTAATGTTTATGGCATCAGCGCGGTACAGGCGAGTCTGATCTTTGTGATTGCCCGGGTGATTGACGCAATTTTTAATATCCTGATTGGTTTTGCAATTGATAAAACGCAGAGTAAATATGGCAAATTGCGTCCCTGGCTATTATATGGTGCGATACCGTTAGGCTTTTTAACCGTGTTGTGTTTTGTGCCATTTGGCGGGGAAGCTAAATTTTATTTCGCGCTGGCCTCCTATACCATCTATTGCCTGGCCTATACGGCGGTTAACACACCTTATTCGGCATTGACCAACCGCTTGACGCAGCATGAGGCCTCGCGTTCGTCGCTGTCGGTATATCGCTTTGTGTTGGCTATTGTCGGGTATCTGATTGTTTCCACAACGGCAGACTGGCTGATTTCGCCCTTTAACGACAAACAAATGGGCTATGTCTTTGCCGTTTCCTGCTTTGCGCTGTTAGCGACTTTTATGTTTCTTGCCTGTTTTGGCATGACCAAAGAACGCGTTGGCGAAGAGGATAAAATGAATGCGCCGACGCTTCGCGAAATGTTCCGTGCGGTATTAGGTAATGCACCACTGATTCATCTTTCATTATTTACCGTGTTTTTCTATATCGCCTATACCGTATGGATGGCGATCGCTATTTACTTTATTAAATACATTATCGGTAGCGAAGGGTTTACCGCTACTTTCTTCATGATTCAGTCTGGCGCTTATATTATTGGAACCATTATCTCTGAGAAAGTGATTGCGTTAATGGGGAAAAAGAAAATGGCGCTTCTGGCGTTGTTAATTGGCGTGCTGGGGGTGCTGATGCAATATTTCATCGCTGGTAATAACCTGTGGCTGATAATGATCGGCGTGTGTCTTTACAGCATTACGCTTGGCATGGGCTTTGTCGCCATGTGGTCGATGATTGCCGACACCGTCGAATATGCTGAATGGCATCACGGTGTACGCTCTGAGGGCGCCATCTACGGTTTCTTTAACTTCATCACCAAAATTGCGATGGCGATTGGCGGCGGCTGCGCGGGCTGGATGCTGGATCTCTATCACTATGATGCGGGTAATGTGACCAGCGATGCGATTAATGGCATCAATATTCTGATGACGCTTTTCCCCGGCGCAATGTTCGCCATCAGCGCCATCTTCGTGGCCTGCTATGCGTTAGATGAAAATACCTATCGCGATATCGTGCAGAAAATCAGCCTGCGTAAGCAAAACGCGCTTTAACCTCAAGGAGTCAGAGAGATGAACAACGATTTTAGTACCGTTATCGCCGCCATGTCGGTAGAGGAAAAAGTGGCGCTGCTGACCGGCAGCGGCCTGTGGCGCACGGCATCGATGCCGCAGCACGGTATCCCCGATATCGTGATGACCGATGGTACCTACGGCGTGCGCTATAGCAGCGCGCAAATAGATGGCAATGAAAAGTGGAGCATGGATGACTTCATCGCGGTGATTACCCAAACCGCCGACCAGGCCAGCGCCGACGAGCCTGTCGCCAAGGGCGGCAGCGAAGCGTTGTTCAGCGCCTCGCTGCCGGCCACCTGTTTTCCGAATGGCTCCAGTCTGGCCTGTAGTTGGGATGTTGAACTGGTACGGGAGATGGGCGAAGCGCTGGGTCGCGAATGCCAACAGACGGGGGTGGGTATTCTATTGGGGCCGGGAATTAACATTCGGCGCACCCCGCTGGCTGGACGCGGCTATGAATACTATTCAGAGGACCCGGTCGTTAGTGGGGATATCGCCGCGGCGCTGATTAACGGCTTACAGGCCGAAGGCGTCGGCGCCAGCCTTAAACATTTTGCCGCCAATAACTCCGAGTATCGGCGTACCGAAATGGATTCGATTATTGAGGAGCGGGCGCTGCGTGAAATCTATCTCGCTGGATTTCAACGAGCGATCGCCAAATCCCAGCCCTGGACGGTGATGTCTTCTTATAACCGTCTTAATGGCGTTCAAACATCGCAGGATCCGTTCTTACTGACCCAGGTATTGCGTGATGAATGGGGGTATGACGGTCTGGTGATGTCCGACTGGTACGGTATTAAAGATCGCCCGGCATCGCTGCTTGCCGGCAACGACCTGGCAATGCCGGAAACCCGCCGGGACAAACAAACCCTGCTGGCGGCAATCTCCTGCGGGGAGGTACCGATGCCGGTGGTCGACCGGGCGTGTCTGCGGATGCTGGAACTGGTTGATAAAGTGCAACGACATCGCCGGCCGCACACGCGTGCTGACTTTGCCGCACACCATGCGTTATCGCAGCGTTTAGCGGCAGAATCCATCGTATTACTGAAAAATGAAGACAACCTGCTGCCGCTGAAGCCACACAAAACGCCGCGCATCGCGGTGATCGGTAAACCCGCTCAGGAGCCGGTTATTCAGGGCTCGGGTTGCGCCACTACGGTTCCCTATTTACTCGACCGTCCGCTGGATGAGATTTTCGATCTTGCCGGGGATGACTTTAAGGTCACGTGGGCGCCGGGCGCGCCAGACGACAATCAAAGCGACGAGCAGGCGCTGGCGCAGGCGCGTGACGTCGCCGGAGCCGCCGATGTGGCAGTGATTTTTGTCAGCACGGCGGTCGGTGAAGATGGCGAGAATGGCGATCGCCAGGATCTGAATATTCTTCCCGCGCACGAACAGCTGATCCGTGAGGTCGCGGGGGTACAGCCAAACGTGGTTGTGGTGTTGGCTAACAGCGATGCGGTGGTGATGCCATGGCTTGGCGAATGCCGGGCGCTGCTGGAAACCTTCTTCGCCGGACAGGGGATGGGGCGCGCCGTGGCTGAAATTCTCTTCGGTAAGCGCAACCCCTGCGGTAAGCTAACCGTCACGGTGCCAAATACTCTCGAAGAGACGCCTGCCTGGCTGCAGTATCCAGGGGAAAATCTGCGTCATCACTATGGCGAGGGTCTGTTTGTCGGCTATCGCTATTACGATAAACGCCTTCTTTCGCCGCGTTTCCCGTTTGGCTTTGGCCTGAGCTATACCCAATTCAGCTATGCCAATCTTGCGCTTTCCGCATCGCGGCTTGCCGAAGGCGAAACCCTGCGTGTCGCCTTTGATTTAACGAATATCGGCGATTGCGAGGGCAAGGAGATTGTACAGCTGTATGTTACGGCCCCGAAAGGGGAGCTGATCCGCGAGGTTCGCGCGCTGAAAGCCTTTAGCAAAGTGTCGTTGCTGGCAGGGGAAACGCGTCGCGTTGAGCTTGCGCTGCCCGTCGCTGATTTAGCCTGCTATCATCCGGGGCTGGCGGATTGGCTGGTGACCCCAGGGCAGTGGCAAATCTACGTGGGCGCCTCGTCTCGCGATCTTCCCTTAACGGCGAGCGTTGAGATTGATTGCCCTGCGCGCTACGTACCGCTGCGCGACGACAATTCTCTGCAGCAGCTTATTCAACAGCCAGAAGCCTTTGCCCGCGTGGTGGCGCTGATATCGGCTAAGAGCGGGGTAGCGCCAGACCTGGTACGTGAAAAGCTTATCCGCCTGGCGCCAGATCTGTTCTGTGGTTTGCTGATTGCATTGACTGAGTTCCTGGCGCTGGATATCGATCGCGACGAACTCAATGCCGTGCTGGCGGGTCATTAATCAACAAAAGTTCAGGAGGTACTCCGTGTTCCCGTTTTCAGTGACGCATCCCCGTCAGGTGACACAAAGCGGGCAGCCGGCGACCAATAGCGGCTACGAGCTGATCGCCTTCGACGCTGAGAAACTCAACGTCTTCGCCGCCGAGGTGCGCTACTGCGAACCTCACTGGCACCCGGCGCCGGAGCTTATCACCGTCCTGCATGGCGGTTTCACGCTGGCCGTCGGCCAGCGGGAGTGGCAATTGCGCGCGGGCGATATGTTGTATATCAACGCGGAGGAAGTGCATTCGCTCAGCGCGGAGATGCCCGGTAGCCAACTGGTCACCGTGCAGTTTTCGCCGGGTCTGTTTGATGAAATGCATCCCTCTCCGCGGCTGGAGTGGTGTACCGCCGGGCGTACTGCGCAGAGCGCGGATTGGCAGGTGCGCCAGCGGTTAACGGCGCTGCTGCAACAGCTTGTCGATAACCGTACGCCATTCCAGCGTATCGCGGCGATATATTTGCTGCTTGATGCATTGGTGACGGCAGGAGAGCCTCAGGAGCGCGAGGAGAGCTCGCTACGCGAAGAGTCGATGATTAAAAAAGGCATTGATTATATTAATCTGCATTACGACCGGCCATTGACCTTGAGCGAAGTGGCCGAGCACAGCGGCATGAGCTATTCGTGGTTTTCCCGGCTGTTTAAGCGGGTGAGTCGTTACAACTTTAAAGAGTATCTGACCCTGGTGCGGCTGAATAAGGCTCGCAATCTACTGCGTGATACGCGTACGCCGATCACCGAAATCAGCCATAGCTGCGGTTTTCAGGAGCACAAATACCTGATCGCCGCCTTTAACAAATACTGCGGACTGACGCCGACCGAGTACCGCAAACGCTTTGTTTCGCGGCAAAACGTTCTCGACCAGCAGCTGGCGCTCGGCGAGGACTGCGTATGCCTGCCATTAAACGGCCAACTGCTGGCGAGGCTGGCGGTTAGTAATCAATCCCCATCTGCGCTTTGACCCCGGCGTCAAAGGCGTGCTTTACCGGGCGTAGTTCGCTGACGGTGTCAGCTATCTCGATAATCTCGCGGTGGCAGCCGCGGCCGGTAATCATCACCGTTTGATGCGCTGGGCGGTTGCGCAGCGCCGTCAGCACCTCTTCCAGCGGCAGATAGTCGTAAGCCACCATGTAGGTCAGTTCATCCAGCAGTACCAGATCCAGGCTATCGTCGGCGAGCATTCGGCGCCCGTGCTGCCAGACATCGAGACAGGCGGCGGTATCGCTGTCGCGATTTTGCGTATCCCAGGTAAAGCCGGTGGCCATCACCTGGAACTCGACGCCGTGCGGCTCCAGCAAATTACGCTCACCGTTAGGCCAGATACCTTTGATGAATTGCACCACGCCGGCTTTTTTACCGTGTCCAACCGCGCGGGTGACGGTACCGAAGGCGGCGGTGGTTTTGCCTTTGCCGTTACCGGTAAATACCATGATCAACCCGCGTTCTTGCTGGGCGGCGGCGACCCGCGCATCGACTTTGTCTTTTACCCGCTGCTGGCGCTCGCGGTAGCGTTGATCGCTCATTGGGAGATCCCTGGTTTACGCCCCGGCTGGGCATCGAAGGTCATACCGGTTTTGCGCCGGCTATCGTCGCCCATCAGCCATAAATAGACCGGCATGATATCGGCGGGGGTTTTCAGCTTTTGCGGATCTTCTGTCGGGAAGGCGCTGGCGCGCATTTTGGTACGCGTCCCGCCGGGATTAATACAATTTACCCGCAGATGACGGCTTTGGTACTCTTCGGCCAGGACCTGCATCATCCCTTCGGTAGCGAATTTAGAGGCCGCGTAGGCGCCCCAGTTGGCGCGGCCCTGGCGGCCAACGCTGGAAGAGGTAAACACCAGCGAGCCGGAATCGGACTTGAGTAATAAAGGAAGAAGCGCCTGGGTGAGCATAAACGTGCCGTTAACGTTTACCTGCATCACCTGCTGCCATACCTCAGGATCCTGCTGGTCCATCGGGCAGACGTCGCCAAGCAGGCCGGCATTGTGCAGCACACCGTCAAGGCGCGGGTAGTGAATCGCGATTTTCTGCGCCAGCTGCTGGCACTCCTGCGGCGTGCAGGTCAACAGGTCGAGGGTGAACCAGCGTGCCGCAATACCGCCAGCCTGTTCAATTTCTTGCGCGACCCCGCGCAGTTTTTCTTCATTGCGACCAACCAGGACCACGCTTGCGCTGTAGCGCGCATAGGTGAGGGCGGCTTCACGGCCAATGCCGTCGCTGGCGCCGGTGACCAGAATGATACGGTCTTTAAGTAGGTGATATTGCGGTTGATAGTGCACGGCGACTCCTCTGCTGGCCTGCGTACGGCCATGTCTTATTCGGTATCTTACTTTTGCGCTTTATGCCTCAAACGATTGATGATTGCAATCAGTCAAAGGGAAACTCTTCGCAGAATTAATATCTTGCAACGATTTCATTGCGGCAAAAAAAAACGGGAATGCGCCTCGCAGCGCACGGAAAGCGCAGAGACTTGATGATAAAGGCTGATGTACACTGTGCGTCAACGTCAGTGCTTTACACAAGGTGAAAACGTGGAATTACTTGCTCAGTACGGCTTATTTTTAGCCAAGGCTGCGACTATCGTCGTCGCCATTGCGGTTATCGCCGCCATAATCGTTAATCTGACTCAGCGTAAGAAGCAGCGCGGCGAGCTGCGGGTAACGAATCTTAGCGAGCAATATAAGGAGATGAAAGAAGAGCTGGCGGTGGCGCTACTGGATGGCCCGCAGCAAAAACTCTGGCATAAAGCGCAGAAGAAAAAACATAAGCAGGAAGCCAAAGAGGCCAAAGCGCGGGCAAAATTGGGTACCGCGGAACCCAGCGGCAAGGCGCGCGTCTGGGTGCTGGATTTCAAAGGCAGTATGGATGCTCACGAGGTAAGCGGCCTGCGCGAAGAAATTACGGCGGTGCTGGCTTCGGCGAAGGCGCGCGACCAGGTGGTGGTGCGTCTGGAAAGCCCTGGCGGAGTGGTTCACGGCTATGGCCTGGCGGCTTCGCAGCTGCAGCGCTTACGTGATAAACAAATCCCGCTAACGGTCGCGGTCGATAAGGTCGCTGCCAGCGGCGGCTATATGATGGCCTGCGTGGCGAACAAAATCGTCTGCGCGCCGTTTGCTATCCTTGGCTCGATTGGCGTAGTGGCGCAGATCCCCAACATCAATCGCTTCCTGAAAAACAAAGACATCGATATTGAACTCCATACCGCCGGGCAATATAAACGCACGTTAACCATGTTGGGCGAGAACACTGAGGAAGGTCGACAGAAGTTCCGCGACGATCTCAATGAAACCCATCAGCTTTTTAAAGATTTCGTCCATCAGATGCGCCCGTCGCTGGATATCGAAAAGGTGGCGACCGGCGAGCACTGGTACGGCGTGCAGGCGCTGGAAAAAGGGCTGGCGGATGCGGTACAAACCAGCGATGAACTCCTGTTGAGCATGATGGATAATCACGATGTGATTAGCGTGCGTTATCAGCAGCGTAAGAAATTGCTCGATCGCGTTACCGGGAGCGCGGCGGAAAGCGCTGACCGTCTATTGTTGCGCTGGTGGCAGCGTGGACAAAAACCGTTAATGTAATAAAAACAACGCGAGGCTGATACCTCGCGTTGTTGTTTCTGGCTGGCTTAAGCCGAGAGCCGGCCCATCAATGACTGGCGGTTAATCAACCAGGTGATACTTATCTGACAACTCATGAGCGAGATACTTGAACATGTTAAATACGGCAGTGCTCTTCGCTGTCGGCAAACCTTGTTCATCAAGATAAAACTCGCCGCTGAACACCAAAACCCCGTTACGCTGAACGACGTTGGTGGCTTCAATTCCGGCTAACGTATCTTCATGATCGCGAATGAGTTGGTTGGCAATTTCAAGTAACGCCTGGCGTTCGATGGGTTGGGTTGTACCTTGCATAACGGACTCCTGTAGTTCTTCGCCGGTAGTCTACGCCGCGAGAGGGCAACGGGCAAATTTTCCATTGATTGTGCAGGGGTAATTGCAACTGGCTAAGAAACATCACTTTACTGGCGGAGTTAGCTTTTGCATGCTAATAAAGTTGCGTAACGAATTTTATCAGGTACAGTGTGACGCTTTCAGCGATCTGGCAACAGATTTGCTTGACATTCGGCCAAAAATTCTTCGTGCTATGCAACCTGGCTCGCAAAAGCCAGCAAACTCAGCTATCTGGTTTTATGGATGTGAAACTGGGCGTGCAGAGGGTTGATATCCATCGACGTGGCCGCAACATATCAGGCACGTCGCTAGTGGATGGTGAATCAATGTGCGATGTATTCCTGGATGAATTAAATTAGGTAAAGGTGAATATGGGTAAAGCTCTCGTTATCGTTGAGTCCCCGGCAAAAGCCAAAACGATCAATAAGTATCTGGGTAATGACTACGTGGTGAAATCCAGCGTCGGTCATATCCGCGATTTGCCGACCAGTGGCTCAGCTTCCAAAAAGAGCGCCGACTCTACCTCCACCAAAGGGGCTAAAAAGCCTAAAAAGGATGAACGTGGCGCTCTGGTCAACCGCATGGGCGTGGACCCATGGCACGACTGGAATGCGCATTATGAAGTACTTCCGGGTAAAGAAAAGGTAGTTTCAGAACTCAAACAGTTGGCGGAAAAAGCCGACCACATCTATCTCGCAACCGACCTTGACCGCGAAGGGGAAGCCATTGCCTGGCACCTGCGGGAAGTTATCGGTGGTGATGAGCAACGGTACAGCCGCGTGGTGTTTAACGAAATCACCAAAAACGCGATTCGTCAGGCCTTTGAGAAGCCGGGCGAGCTGAATATCGATCGTGTTAATGCCCAGCAGGCGCGTCGCTTTATGGACCGCGTGGTGGGGTATATGGTTTCTCCACTGCTGTGGAAAAAAATTGCCCGCGGTCTGTCCGCAGGACGCGTGCAGTCTGTCGCAGTCCGCCTGGTCGTTGAACGCGAGCGCGAAATTAAAGCCTTCGTTCCGGAAGAGTTCTGGGAGATCGACGCCAGTACTACCACGCCGGGCGGCGATGCATTACCGCTGCAGGTGACTCACAAGAATGACAAGCCGTTCCGTCCGGTTAACCGCGACGAAACCATGGCTGCCGTCGCGCTGCTGGAAAAAGCGCGCTATAGCGTGCTGGAGCGCGAAGATAAGCCGACCAGCAGCAAGCCGGGCGCGCCGTTTATCACCTCCACGCTGCAGCAGGCCGCCAGTACCCGTCTTGGCTTCGGCGTGAAGAAAACCATGATGATGGCCCAGCGTTTGTATGAAGCCGGCCATATTACCTACATGCGTACCGACTCAACCAACCTGAGTCAGGATGCGCTGAACATGGTTCGCGGCTATATCGGCGATAACTTCGGCAAAAAATACCTGCCTGAAAACGCGAATCAGTACGCCAGCAAAGAAAATTCGCAGGAAGCGCACGAAGCGATTCGTCCTTCTGACGTGAACGTGATGGCGGAATCGCTGAAAGACATGGAAGCCGATGCGCAGAAATTATATCAACTGATTTGGCGTCAGTTCGTTGCCTGTCAGATGACGCCGGCAAAATACGACTCAACCACCCTGACGGTACAGGCTGGCGAGTTCAAACTGAAAGCCCGCGGACGTACGCTGCGCTTTGACGGCTGGACGAAAGTAATGCCCGCGCTGCGTAAAGGCGATGAAGACCGTACGTTACCGGTGGTCAATCAGGGCGACAGCCTGAGCCTGGTGGAACTGACCCCAGCGCAGCACTTCACCAAACCGCCTGCGCGTTTCAGCGAAGCCTCGCTGGTGAAAGAGCTGGAAAAACGCGGCATTGGTCGTCCGTCCACTTATGCGTCGATCATTTCGACCATCCAGGACCGCGGCTATGTACGCGCCGAGAACCGTCGTTTTTACGCTGAAAAGATGGGTGAAATCGTCACCGACCGTCTGGAAGAGAACTTCCGCGATCTGATGAACTACGATTTTACCGCCCAGATGGAAGACCGCCTCGATCAGGTGGCTAATCATCAGGCCGAGTGGAAACAGGTACTGGATAACTTCTTTGGCGATTTCACTTCTCAGCTACAGACTGCTGAGAAGGATCCTGAAGAAGGCGGCATGCAGCCGAACCCAATGGTGCTGACCAGCATCGACTGCCCGACCTGCGGGCGTAAAATGGGCATTCGTACCGCCAGTACCGGGGTATTCCTCGGCTGCTCTGGCTACGCGCTGTCGCCGAAAGAGCGTTGCAAAACCACTATTAACCTGGTACCGGAAAACGAAGTCCTCAACGTGCTGGAAGGCGATGATGCCGAAACCAACGCGCTGCGCGCTAAACGTCGCTGTCAGAAATGCGGCACCGCGATGGACAGTTACCTTATCGATCCGAAGCGCAAACTGCATGTCTGCGGCAACAACCCGACCTGCGATGGCTATGAGATTGAAGAGGGCGAGTTCCGTATCAAAGGCTATGACGGCCCTATCGTGGAGTGTGAGAAATGCGGCTCCGAAATGCACCTGAAAATGGGGCGTTTTGGTAAGTACATGGCTTGTACCAACGACGAGTGTAAAAATACGCGTAAGATCCTGCGTAATGGCGAAGTGGCTCCGCCGAAGGAAGATCCGGTGCCTTTACCGGAACTGCCATGCGAGAAGTCCGACGCTTACTTCGTCCTGCGCGATGGCGCGGCGGGCGTTTTCCTGGCGGCAAACACCTTCCCGAAATCACGTGAAACGCGTGCGCCATTAGTGGAAGAGTTGTACCGCTTCCGCGATCGCCTGCCTGAAAAGCTGCGTTATCTGGCCGATGCGCCGCAGCAGGATCCGGAAGGCAATAAAACGCTGGTACGCTTTAGTCGTAAGACCAAGCAACAGTACGTCTCCTCCGAGAAAGAGGGCAAAGCGACCGGCTGGTCCGCTTTCTTTATCGACGGCAAATGGACTGAAGCGAAAAAGTAACCTTCTGAATGGGCCGCAATGCGGCCCATTTTCTCACCGATTATCCACGCGCACCGCCTCGTCGCTCCCGCTTTATAACCGACTTATTATTTTTTGTTACCATCTATACACTGTAGATATAAATGATATAGTGGTTATAGCGAATCACTTTTTTATTATCAAATCGTCTTATACATCATCGGTTTCAGGACGCGTTGTGGCGCTGGTTCGGCGCGCCGCAGGGAATGTCTGGCATTTTGCCGCCAGCAGGCAGCAGTCTGAACATAATGTGTATTAAGCGGATTCATTTTACGCGTTTACGGATATCAGCCATGAAACTACAGCAACTCCGCTACATCGTTGAGGTTGTTAACCATAACCTGAATGTCTCCTCTACCGCCGAAGGCTTGTATACTTCGCAGCCAGGCATCAGCAAGCAGGTGCGGATGCTGGAAGATGAGTTAGGGATTCAGATATTTGCCCGCAGCGGCAAGCATTTAACTCAGGTCACTCCAGCCGGGCAGGAAATTATCCGCATCGCGCGCGAAGTGCTGTCCAAAGTTGAGGCCATTAAATCCGTGGCAGGGGAGCACACCTGGCCGGATAAAGGCTCATTGTACGTCGCCACCACCCATACTCAGGCGCGTTACGCGCTGCCTGGGGTGATTAAGGGCTTTATTGAGCGTTATCCGCGGGTCTCTTTGCATATGCATCAGGGGTCGCCGACGCAGATTGCAGAAGCGGTTTCGAAGGGCAATGCCGACTTTGCCATTGCTACCGAAGCGCTGCATCTGTACGACGATTTGGTGATGCTGCCGTGTTACCACTGGAACCGCTCAATTGTGGTGACCCCGGATCACCCGCTCGCTTCTAAAGGCTCGGTGACCATTGAAGAGCTGGCGCAGTACCCGCTGGTGACTTATACCTTCGGCTTCACCGGACGTTCCGAACTGGATACCGCATTTAATCGCGCCGGGCTCACTCCGCGTATCGTCTTCACCGCGACTGATGCCGATGTTATCAAAACCTATGTGCGTTTAGGGCTTGGCGTTGGAGTCATTGCCAGCATGGCGGTCGATCCAGTGTCCGATCCGGACCTGGTAAAACTTGATGCCAATGGTATTTTCAGCCACAGCACCACCAAGATAGGCTTCCGCCGAAGTACCTTCCTCAGAAGTTATATGTATGATTTTATTCAGCGTTTTGCGCCACATTTGACGCGGGATGTGGTAGACACAGCCGTGGCGCTACGTTCGAATGAGGATATAGAGGCGATGTTCAAAGATATTAAACTGCCGGAAAAATAATCGTATTGCTAAATGGCATTTCCTCCGGGGAGTGCCATTTTCTATTATGGACCTTATCAGAACTTATAAACCTCGTTGTAATCACATTTCTGCGTATTTCACTTCATTACTTTTTCATTATACCCGCTGCGATCAAAATAACGGCTAAAAGCCTTTTACCTGTTCCTGAATTAGCTGGATCTATCTTATATATCTTATTAAGATTTATCTGTACCTGATGATTTTAGCAATTGGTGGTGATGAAATGATAAACAATATCGATTATACAAAGCTCGCGATGTCATACCAACGTGACAAAGCGGAAATCGATCCAACGCTGCGCAGTCAGGTCTGGGGCTCACTGCTGGTGGG
This sequence comes from Klebsiella sp. CN_Kp104, assembly GCF_040064515.1. Classification (NCBI taxonomy): domain Bacteria; kingdom Pseudomonadati; phylum Pseudomonadota; class Gammaproteobacteria; order Enterobacterales; family Enterobacteriaceae; genus Klebsiella; species Klebsiella sp. CN_Kp104. Next base: position 133,995 of record NZ_JBEAII010000004.1, read on the forward strand.
GCTTAGCGCTTTCTGGTGCATCGTTGCATTATTCATCTGGATTATTAGCTAAAGCAGTTTATCAGAGAAGGTTATATTTCACTTTTGTGACAAAAGGAGGTTGGTAAAATTAGCACCCGGAATTGTGAAACAATGTGGAAGAAATTATTTTCCGACTTATCAGCTTTAAATGTTAATCCATCCTGAGCTAATCACGGCTTGTCGTGATTAGCTCTTTTTCTATTCCCGCTCAGTGAACAGCTTCGGAACTTACTTACTCTCATCAAATATATCCGCGCTGTAATACTATTCTCGTCAAAATTTCTGAATTGTACGGTTTTGTCAATTTTAGCAATTTGAGTTGTTATCAAAGTGTTATGTCAGGTTTGTGTTATCTTTAATAAAGACCCTGAGGAGTTCAGGGCATGCATCCCTGTGATAAAGGAGGAGCTATGTCGTCAACATTACGAGCAGCCAGTAAGGATACGCTACAGGTCAAAGACAAAACCTACCATTACTACAGCCTGGCGCTGGCCGCTAAACAACTGGGCGATCTCACCCGACTGCCCAAATCTCTCAAAGTTCTGCTTGAAAACCTCCTGCGCTGGCAGGACGGCGATTCGGTCACCGAACAGGACATTCAGGCGCTGGCCGGCTGGCTGGCGACAGCGCATGCTGACCGCGAAATCGCTTATCGCCCGGCGCGCGTGCTGATGCAGGATTTCACCGGCGTACCGGCGGTGGTCGATTTAGCTGCCATGCGCGAAGCGGTAAAACGTCTGGGCGGCGATACGGCGAAAGTGAATCCGCTCTCGCCGGTTGACCTGGTGATTGACCACTCGGTGACGGTGGACCGTTTTGGTAATGAAAACGCTTTTGAAGACAACGTGCGTCTTGAAATGGAGCGGAACCACGAGCGTTATGCTTTCCTGCGCTGGGGACAGCAGGCCTTTAGCCGCTTTAGCGTCGTGCCACCGGGAACCGGGATCTGCCACCAGGTGAACCTGGAATATCTCGGCCGTGCCGTCTGGAGCGAACTGCAGAATGGCGAATGGGTGGCGTACCCGGATACGCTGGTGGGTACCGATTCGCACACCACTATGATCAACGGCCTTGGCGTATTAGGGTGGGGCGTCGGTGGGATTGAAGCGGAAGCCGCGATGCTTGGCCAGCCGGTATCCATGCTCATTCCCGATGTCGTTGGTTTCAAGCTGACCGGTAAACTGCGTGAAGGGATCACCGCGACCGACCTGGTGCTGACAGTGACCCAGATGCTGCGCAAACACGGTGTGGTAGGCAAGTTCGTTGAATTCTACGGCGATGGTCTCGACTCGTTACCGCTGGCCGACCGGGCGACCATTGCGAATATGTCGCCGGAATATGGCGCGACCTGCGGATTCTTCCCGATCGATGCAGTGACCCTCAGCTATATGCGCCTGAGCGGGCGCAGCGAAGAGCAGGTGGCGTTGGTTGAAGCTTATGCCAAAGCGCAGGGTATGTGGCGGCAGACGGGCGATGAACCCGTTTTCACCAGTACGCTGGCGCTGGATATGGGCACGGTTGAGGCCAGCCTCGCCGGGCCGAAACGACCGCAGGATCGCGTCGCGTTGGGCGATGTGCCGAAAGCGTTTGCCGCCAGTAACGAATTGGAAGTGAATCAAACGCAAAAATCGCGCCAGCCGGTTGATTATACGCTCAATGGGCAACGCTATTCGCTGCCGGAAGGCGCGGTGGCGATTGCGGCAATCACCTCATGTACCAATACCTCCAACCCGAGCGTGCTGATGGCCGCCGGCCTGCTGGCGAAGAACGCCGTTGAGCGCGGCCTGAAACCGCAGCCGTGGGTGAAAGCCTCGCTGGCGCCGGGTTCGAAAGTGGTTTCCGATTATCTGGCGCATGCCGGGTTGACGCCTTATCTTGATGAGTTGGGCTTTAACCTCGTGGGGTACGGTTGCACAACCTGTATCGGTAACTCCGGGCCGCTGCCGGAACCTATCGAAGAGGCAATCAAAAAAGGTGACCTGACCGTCGGCGCAGTGCTCTCCGGCAACCGTAACTTCGAAGGTCGTATCCATCCGCTGGTGAAAACCAACTGGCTGGCGTCGCCACCGCTGGTCGTGGCCTATGCGCTGGCTGGCAATATGAACATCGATCTGACCCATGAACCGCTCGGCGTCGGTAAAGACGGTAAGCCGGTGTTCTTGAAGGATATCTGGCCGAGCGGCGAGGAGATTGCTCGCGCGGTGCAGCAGGTTTCCACCGACATGTTCCATAAAGAGTATGCCGAAGTCTTCGAAGGTACCGAGGAGTGGAAAGCCATTCAGGTTGAGCGTTCCGACACCTATGGTTGGCAGGATGACTCAACCTATATTCGCCTGTCGCCGTTCTTTGATGAGATGGGCGTTGAGCCGAAACCGGTAGAAGATATTCACGGCGCTCGGATCCTGGCGATGCTAGGCGATTCAGTGACCACCGACCATATCTCTCCGGCAGGAAGTATAAAAGCAGACAGCCCGGCAGGACGTTATTTGCAGGAGCACGGCGTGGCGCGCGGCGATTTCAACTCTTATGGGTCGCGACGCGGTAACCATGAAGTCATGATGCGCGGCACCTTTGCGAATATCCGTATCCGCAATGAAATGGTGCCGGGCGTGGAAGGGGGGATGACGCGTCATTTGCCGGACACGCAGCCTATCGCCATCTACGATGCGGCTATGCTGTACAAAGCTGAAGGTACCCCTCTTGCGGTGATCGCCGGCAAAGAATATGGCTCAGGCTCCAGCCGCGACTGGGCGGCAAAAGGACCGCGTCTGTTGGGCGTGCGGGTGGTCATTGCCGAGTCCTTCGAGCGTATTCACCGCTCCAACCTCATTGGCATGGGGATATTACCGCTGGAGTTCCCGCAGGGCGTGACGCGTAAAACGCTACAGCTGACCGGCGAAGAGCGGATCGATATCAGTAACCTGCAGGCGCTGCATCCTGCGGCAACGGTTCCAGTCACGATTACCCGCGCCGATGGACAGCAGGAGGTCATTCAGTGTCGCTGTCGTATCGATACTGCGACAGAACTGACCTACTACCAGAACGACGGCATTCTGCATTATGTGATTCGTAATATGCTGTAAAAGAAAGGGCCAGCGAATGCTGGCCCTGATTCATTCTGGAGCTGATTTATTTATTCAGCAGATGCCCCATCTTGGCAGCTTTGGTATCGAGATAGTGTTCGTTTTTCGGGTTACGCCCGACGATCAGCGGCACGCGCTCGACGATATTGATCCCCGCTTCAGTCAGAATTTCGACTTTCTTCGGGTTGTTGGTCAACAGGCGAACCTGCTCTACGCCGAGCAGTTTGAACATGTCGGCGCACAGCGTAAAGTCGCGCTCATCGGCGGCAAAGCCGAGCTGGTGGTTGGCTTCGACGGTATCGTAGCCTTGATCCTGTAGCGCGTAGGCGCGAATTTTATTCAGCAAACCGATATTTCGGCCTTCCTGACGGTGATAGAGCAGGATCCCGCGCCCCTCTTCAGCGATGTGCGACAGCGCCGCTTCCAGCTGAAAACCGCAATCACAACGCAGACTAAAAAGGGCATCGCCCGTCAGACATTCTGAGTGTACGCGAGCCAGTACCGGGGCTTGCCCCGAAATATCGCCATACACCAGCGCGACATGATCCTGCCCGGTTGCCAGTTCTTCAAAGCCCACCATCAGGAAATCGCCCCAGGGGGTTGGCAGTTTGGCTTCTGCCACACGTTTAAGCTGCATGTGATTCTCCAGATTCTGACAGCACCTGAATGTGCTTTCTGTTTACTACTATTTTGCCACAACGCCGCGACGTTCTCCTAATTACCGACGACCGCCTGCGCGGAAAGCGCACAAACGATCTACTTTCCGTTATGATATTCAGAAGGAAAGAGAAGGAGATACGATGCTGTTAATTGCCAAAAGGACCGCCATCGGGGCGGCGCTATTGCTTGTTATGCCCGTTATAGTCTGGCTCTCCGGCTGGCAGTGGCAGCCGGGTCAAGCACCGGCCATGTTGAAAATGTGGTACTGGGTGACTGAAACCGTCACCCAGCCGTGGGGAATAATTACTCACGTAGCGCTATTTGGCTGGTTTTTGTGGTGTTTACGATTTCGTCTGCGTGAAGCGCTGGTGCTGTTTCTCATTCTCGGCGCCGCTATCCTGGCAGGACAGGGGCTTAAATCCTGGATCAAAGAACGGGTGCAGGAACCACGGCCGTTTGTGATTTGGTTAGAAAGAACCCAACAGGTTCCGGTGGCGCAATTCTATGAGTTAAAACGTAAAGAACGCGCTAAACTGGTGCATGAGCAATTGGCTGAACAACAGACAATACCGGGGTTCTTGCGTAAACACTGGCAAAAAGAGACCGGCTTTGCCTTTCCGTCCGGCCATACTATGTTTGCCGCCAGTTGGGCGCTGCTGGGGGGCGGGCTGTTGTGGCCGCGCCGGCGCTGGGTAACTATCGGTTTGCTGTTGGGTTGGGCTACTGCGGTCATGGGCAGTCGTCTGGCGTTGGGTATGCACTGGCCGCAGGATCTTATCGTGGCGACCAGCCTTTCATGGCTGCTGGTTACCGCGGCGACCTGGCTCACGCAGCGTTTTTGCGGCCCGTTAACCCCGCCTGTTGAAGAGGCGAGCGATATCAAAAAACGCGCAACCTGACGGCGTTTATGTTGAATTTCGCGGCATCTGGCCGCATATCATGATGGGTGTCATGCTTTTCCATTTCACCACTGCGGTGAAAATGATACTTTATAGGGCTTGAACGCGTTTTACTCGCGCCACCCACAGAACGGGAAGTCATGTGAAATATTTACTTATTTTCTTACTGGTATTAGCTATCTTCGTCATCTCTGTGACGCTGGGCGCGCAAAATGACCAACTGGTCACGTTCAACTATTTGCTTGCCCAGGGTGAGTTCCGTATCTCCACGCTGCTGGCGGTACTGTTTGCTGGCGGATTTGCCATTGGTTGGCTGATCTGTGGTCTGTTCTGGCTGCGGGTACGTGTGTCGTTGGCGCGCGCCGAGCGTAAAATTAAACGCCTGGAGCAGCAGATCGCGCCAGTGGCCGCGGCGCCCGCTGATGCCGGCGTCCCTGCGGTCAAGGAATAACCTTCTATGCTGGAGTTGTTGTTTCTGCTTCTTCCCGTTGCCGCTGCCTATGGATGGTATATGGGGCGCAGGAGCGCACAACAGTCCAAACAGGACGATGCTAGTCGCCTGTCGCGTGATTACGTGGCCGGGGTCAACTTCCTGCTGAGCAATCAGCAGGACAAAGCCGTAGATCTGTTCCTCGATATGTTAAAAGAGGACACCGGCACCGTCGAAGCTCATCTGACGCTTGGCAACCTGTTTCGTTCCCGTGGCGAAGTTGACCGCGCCATCCGTATTCACCAAAGCCTGATGGAGAGCGCCTCGCTCACCTACGATCAACGCCTGCTCGCCGTCCAACAGTTGGGACGCGATTATATGGCCGCTGGCCTGTACGATCGCGCGGAAGATATGTTCAAGCAGCTGGTGGATGAAACCGACTTCCGCCTGGGCGCGCTACAACAACTGCTGCAGATTTATCAACTGACCAGCGATTGGCAGTCCGCCATCGAAGTCGCCGAGCGGCTGGTAAAATTGGGCAAAGAAAAACATCGCAGCGACATCGCCAACTTCTGGTGTGAACTGGCGCTACAGCAGATGGCCAGCAACGATCTCGATAAAGCGATGACGCTGCTGAAGAAAGGCGCGTCTGCGGACCGCAACAGCGCCCGCGTCTCGATTATGATGGGGCGCGTGTGGATGGAAAAAGGCGACTACGCGAAAGCGGTAGAAAGCCTGGAACGGGTGATTGGCCAGGATAAAGAACTGGTGGGTGAAACCCTGGAAATGCTGCAAACCTGTTATCAGCAGTTGGGTAAGCATGCGGAGTGGGAAGCGTTTTTGCGCCGCTGTGTAGAAGAGAACACCGGTGCGACGGCGGAACTCATGCTGGCGCAGATTATCGAGCAGCAGGAAGGGGCGGAAGCGGCGCAAAGCTATGTAACTCGCCAGTTGGAACGCCACCCAACAATGCGCGTGTTCCATAAACTGATGGACTACCATCTTAATGAGGCGGAAGAAGGGCGCGCGAAGGCGAGTCTGGGGGTTTTGCGTAACATGGTTGGTGAACAGGTGCGGAGCAAACCGCGCTACCGCTGCCAGAAGTGCGGTTTTACTTCCCACACCCTGTACTGGCACTGCCCGTCCTGCCGCTCGTGGGCGACTATAAAGCCGATTCGCGGCCTGGATGGTCAGTAACTACTAAAAAAAGCCAGACTTTAGTTACAACATACTTATCTGGGTTTTACCATGCCCAATCCTGTTGCCGCGTGCCCGTTTTTGTCTGTAGAGGGGCAAAAGCAGCCTGTCATTTTCCCCACTTCGCAGGTAGAATGCTGCCCGTTTACCTTTTTTGCGCCCTGGCGGCGCTCATCCACAATTAAGGTCCGGTCATGACGTCTACTGCTACCTCTTCTCCTCGTGTTATCACATCCTCTCCCGTCGTTGTTGCGCTTGATTATGATAACCGTGACAAGGCGTTAGCCTTTGTTGATCGAATCGATCCCCGCGACTGCCGGTTGAAAGTAGGTAAGGAGATGTTCACGCTGCTGGGGCCGCAGTTTGTTCGCGACCTGCATCAACGCGGCTTTGAAGTGTTCCTCGACCTGAAATTCCACGATATTCCTAATACCACCGCACGTGCGGTCGCCGCTGCGGCGGAACTCGGCGTATGGATGGTGAACGTTCACGCCTCAGGCGGTGCGCGCATGATGACGGCGGCCCGCGAGGCGCTGTTGCCGTTTGGAAAAGAGGCGCCGTTACTGATTGCGGTCACCGTATTGACCAGCATGGAAGCCAGCGATTTGCAGGACCTTGGCATCACGCTTTCTCCTGCCGATCATGCCGCTAAACTGGCTGCGCTAACCAAACGCTGTGGTCTGGACGGCGTAGTCTGTTCCGCGCAGGAAGCCGTCCGCTTTAAGCAGGAGTTAGGGCAGGAATTTAAGTTAGTCACGCCAGGGATCCGCCCCACAGGTAGCGATGCAGGCGATCAGCGCCGAATCATGACCCCGGAACAGGCGCAGCAGGCGGGGGTTGATTATATGGTCATTGGCCGCCCGGTTACCCAGTCCGCCGATCCGGCGGCAACGCTTGCCAGTATCAACGCATCGCTGAAGCAGGGGGCGTAATGAGTGATTCAAATAGCCGCCTGGTTTACTCCACCGATAGCGGCCGTATCGAAGAGCCGAAAGCGGCGCCGCAACGAGCGAAAGGCGATGGCATCGTGCGTATTCAACGCCAGACCAGTGGGCGCAAAGGAAAGGGCGTCTGCCTGATTACCGGCATCGATCTGGATGACGACGCGCTGGCGAAGCTGGCCGCTGAGCTGAAAAAGAAATGCGGCTGCGGCGGTTCACTCAAGGAGGGAGTGATTGAAATTCAGGGGGATAAACGCGACTTGCTGAAATCGCTGCTGGAGGCCAAAGGGATGAAAGTGAAATTAGCGGGTGGCTAAGATAATTTCTATGAAATAAACAACAAGGCCACGGTATTTACCGTGGCCTTAATTATTTGTAGATGCGTGAGTCAGTAACTACGAAATTATTATTAATTTAATATGCGGGGTGGTTATTTGCCAACCTGGTGGCCAATGATGCCGCCAACCGCTGCGCCGCCCAGGGTCCCCAGGGTGCTGCCATCAGTTAATACCGCGCCGCCCAGTGCGCCGGCGCCGGCGCCGATTGCGGTGTTACGGTCGCGTTTAGACCAGTTAGAGCAAGCGCTCAGAGACATTACTACAGTAACCGCCAGTACGGCCGCAGCCATTTTTTTGCTCATCGAAGTCATCATTTTATTCTCCTGAATAATCTATTCATGGATACAACTTCCTTTAAGCATAGCAACAGGCTATGACTTACGGGTTATTCCATGAAACTTAAGTTGCGCAGGTGTTGCTCTAATCACGCAGGTGATAGTCACTTCCTGTTATATCGCTAATAATAATTCTACTTATTTTAAAATTTAACGTCAGGTAAAAAATCTTAATTGCGGGTCGGAATACTCTCAGACGCAGAAGGGACGCCAACGCCATTTTATCGGGCGCTGGCGGAGGCGATCAGGCGCGGTTAACAATATCGACGGTTAAACCGCTGTCGGTGAGTTGCTGGCGGATAGTGTCGTGCAAATTATTATCGGTAATGATGCGATTGAAACGGGAAATCGGGCCCAGCGGATAGGGATGCACAACGCTGAATTTCGAGCTGTCGCTCAGCACAATGGCTTCGCACTGTTTTTCCAGCACCGCATTAACCACATCGGCGCGCATCATGTCGCGGCCGGTGAAGCCGGTTTCGCTCTGCCAGCCGTCAACGCCGATAAATGCCTTGCTAAAGTGTACCTGCTGAATGCACTGGCGGGTTAACGGGCCGACCATGCTTTCACTGCGCTTCTGATAAATACCGCCCAGCAGAATCACCTCGCCCGGCGTTTCCTTGAGTAAATGCGCGATATAGCTGCTCACGGTGATGATGGTGATATCGCCGCGTTCCGCCAATGTGCGAGCCAGAAGGGCGTTTGAACTGCCATTTTCGATGAACACCGTCTCTCCGGCTGCCACCAGCGACGCGGCGCGCGCGGCGAGTTCACGCTTAATGGCAAAGTTGGTCATCATCCGGGTTTCGACGTCTTCACTATCCAGCGGTACCGCAAAGCCGTGGGTACGGCGCAGGTAGCTTTGTTTTTCCAGCGAATTCAGATCCTGACGAATAGTGACTTCGGAGACACCGGTCATCCTGGCCAGATCGGCTACGCTCATACGGCCTTTATCGATGACCATTTGCAAAATACTTTGTTGTCGGGCGTTCATAGCTACATCACAGTTAGAGGTCTATACGGCGCCCAGCAGGCCTTAAGGCGTGCTGGGGGACAGGAATGAATTAGATTTCCCACGGCGCTTTCGATTGCCCTGAGTCCTTCTCTGGCTCGTCGTGAGACAACGCCTGCAGCTCGGCTTTGAGGATCTCCAGATTATGGATCGCCGAGTGATAATCTCCGGCAACCAGAATATCCAGCACGGTATCGATACGTTGGGCGAGCAGGCGGGCATTCAGATCAGACATAGCATTATCCTGGTTACAAAAATGAATGAAATCAATGATGCAAAAAACAGTTGCAAAAGAGAAGCGAAAAAAACGCACATCCTTGCGCGGCTGGCGATATTCACTCAAAACGAGAAATGTATGGCCCCTGGGCAGGGGCCATAAAAGCGTTACGCCGCCGGACGGGCGATGACGCTGCGGGTTTCCATACGAACTTCAGCGATAGTCACGTCGATAACATCGGTGACTTTGTAAACGACTTCACCTTTAATCTGTACGGTTCCGTTCTCCTGGCTGCAGACCAGTTCATCGCGCACCGCGTGCAGGAAAGGTGCCGGGATAAAGGCGACAGCGCCGTTATCGACCAGGCGCACGCGCATGCCGCCGCGGCTGACATCAATGATTTCTGCCGCGTAGCGGGTATCGGTTCCGGCTTTATCATTGAGGAAGCGAGCATACAGCCAATCTGCGACGTCGCGTTCCGCCATCCGGTTCAGACGACGGCGTTCCGCCATCTGCACGGTGACGTCATCCTGCGGGCGACCAATGGTCTCGCCTTTGATGACGGCTTTTAACAGACGGTGGTTGATCATATCGCCGTATTTACGGATTGGCGAAGTCCAGGTGGCGTAAGCTTCCAGCCCAAGGCCGAAGTGTGGGCCTGGCTCGGTACTGATTTCGGCGAACGACTGGAAGCGGCGGATGCGGCTATCGAGGAAACCGGAAGGTTGAGCATCCAGTTCGCGGCGTAGTTTACAGAAACCGTCGAGTGTCAGGACTTCCTGCGGATCGACGTGTACATCGTGCGTCTTCAGCAGCGCGGCCAGTTGCTCGGTGTTAGCCGGATCGAAACCGGTGTGCACGTTATAAACGCCAAAGCCCAGGTTATCTCGCAGCACGCGTGCCGCGCAGATATTAGCGGCAATCATTGACTCTTCAACGATGCGGTTGGCGATGCGGCGCGGTTCGGCAACGATATCCAGCACTTCACCTTTCTCACCCAACACGAAGCGATAATCAGGGCGGTCTTTGAATACCAGTGCGTGGGTTTGACGCCATTCGCTGCGGCGCTGGCAGACTTCCTGCAGCAGTTTGATTTGCTGCGCGATAGCGTCATCAGCAGGCTGCCATGAGCCGATATTTTCCAGCCAGTTGGAGACGTCGTCATAAGCCAGTTTGGCTTTAGATTCGATAGTTGCGGCGAAGAATTCGATATTATCTTCAATGGCGCCGTCAGCCGCCAGAGTCATGCGGCAGGCGAGCACCGGGCGCACTTCGTTGGCGCGCAGCGAGCACAAATCGTCAGACAGCTCGCGCGGCAACATTGGGATATTAAAGCCCGGCAGATAGTTGGTGAAGGCGCGGATTTTCGCCGCGTTGTCCAGTTTACTGTCCTCGGCAATCCACGCTGTCGGATCGGCGATAGCGACGGTCAGCAGCAGGTTACCGTCGTCCGTGCGCTCGACATACAGCGCATCGTCCATATCTTCGGTGCTGGCGCTGTCGATGGTTACGAACTCAAGCGCCGTCAGATCGCGGCGTTCCAGTCCTTCATCGAGCATCTCGGTGGCAACGCCATTCGGCGCTTCTTTTTCCAGGTTATGACGCGCCAGCGTCACCCACCACGGCACGAAATGATCGTCGCTAAAGGTGATGAATTGCGTTAATTCGGCATAGAAACCGCGGTCGCCTTTCAGCGGATGGCGACGCATTTCAGCCACCGCCCAGTCACCCTGTTTGAAATCATGTTCTACGCCGCGCGCGGCACGGCAAGGGATGGCGTCTTTCAGCAGCGGATGATCAGGAACGATAGACAGACGATCGTCTTTTTTCTGCACTTTACCGACAAAACGGGTCAGGAAAGGCTCAACTAGCTCTTCCGGCTCGGCGCTTTCACGTTCTTTTTCGGTATGGACCACGGCGATAATACGATCGCCATGCATCACTTTTTTCATTTGCGGCGGCGGAATGAAGTAGCTTTTTTGCGAGTCGACTTCGAGGAAGCCAAAACCTTTTTCCGTACCTTTAACGACCCCTTCAACGCGCGGAGTCTGGGAATGCAATTGCTGTTTAAGCTGCGCTAGCAGCGGGTTGTCCTGAAACATAATTAGGTTTTTTCGTGGCTAAAAGAGCGGCTGACATTTTTACGCGAATATGCCTGCCTCAGCAAGCGCTGTTTCAGCATTTTACGTCGCTTGACGTACCTCACCGAGGGCGATTTTAAGCCGGTTCAGCCAGCCGCAGAGGCCGCACCACGCCAGCAGATCGATAGCCTCAACGCGGGAAAGCCCATATTCAGTGAGGGGAGTTAGCTGCGCGGCGCTAAAACGGTCCGGCGCACGAGTCAATAGCTGCGCCGCCTGTAGGAAAACGTGTTCCAAAGAATGGCTTCGCGCCCAGTGCTGAACCGTTCGTTCATCGCCGCGCAATGCCTGCAACAATCCGTTGTCACCTGTCCAGCGAGCTCTCCAGGCGTTAAAACAGCTGACGCTGCCGTTGATTCGCGCCGCGAGTAACGCCGCCATTGCGCCTAAGGGCTGCGCAGAGTTATCCAGTTGATTCAGCAGTTGATGCAGCAGGGCTAACGCGCCTTCATCCGTTGCCAGAAGGGGGGCGAGAGGCTGCAGGCCGGGATGACGGTTCCATGCGGCGAGCCTGACTTGCTTGTCATCACTGGCGTAACGCAGGTCGGCATCATCGATATCCAGGGACCACTCTCCAGTAACATCAGTAAAGCGTTCTGCCGGGGCATCATTCTGCTGCGGCATACCGGGAAGCCAGCGTACCGGTTGGCCGAGCGCGGCCTGAAATGCGGCCACCGCGCGGGCCTGAAAGCCCACGAAGCCGATAATTTGGTTAATTAACACAATATCGCGGCTGGTCAGCCCGACCTCCTCAAGCTGGCGGCGGGAGACCTCGTTGATAACCGAAGGAGAACTGGCTAACTGGCGGGCGTACTGGGTTATCTGCGCCAACCGGTGATTACTTTCTCGTGAGGAGTCAGGGCCAGGCAACGGCGCCAGACGGGCGGCGTAGTGGTTACACAAGCGCTGTACGCCGTAGACCTGAGCGACGGTCAGGGCGGTGCTAAGACGGTCGTAGGCGCTGAAGGTTTGTAATCGGGTTACCGTGACGTTGTCCGGGAAAAGGACCTTTGTCAACTGACGCGCGGGCGCCAGCCAGCCTTCATGAGGGTGGCTGAGATCGGCTGCGAGTGGCAGATCGAGCAAAAAACGGTCATCAACGTCAGCGGCCTCCGGGACCAGAGGAAGAATCTCGACCGGGCTATTGGTTGACTGGGTCTCGTGATACCAGTGGTTTTTGCCATACACGCGGCGTTGCTCCATGGGCGTTCCTTGTTCGGTAGGTGGCGAACCGCCGTTTCGCGGTACCTCTATGCACAACTATCCTGGCGTAACCCTGAAGCAGGAGAAAATATTGATACGTACTAACAAATAGCGGATTGGAATAACAGAAGAGAAGCGTAAGCAGAGAAAGGAGAGAGATCCTCCTCACCGGGGTGAGGAGGATAGGGAACTTATTTCAGTTCCAGTTCGTTCATCGCAGCGATGCTGAAACCGCCGTCAACGTGAACGACTTCACCGGAGATGCCCGCAGACAGGTTAGAGCACAGGAAGGCCGCGCTGTTGCCGACGTCTTCGATGGTGACGGTGCGACGGATCGGGGTGACCGCTTCGCAGTGCGCCAGCATTTTACGGAAATCTTTGATACCGGATGCCGCCAGGGTGCGGATCGGACCCGCGGAGATGGCGTTAACACGAATACCTTCCGGACCCATCGCGTTCGCCATATAGCGTACGTTGGCTTCCAGAGACGCTTTTGCCAGACCCATCACGTTATAGTTCGGGATAGCGCGCTCAGCGCCCAGATAGGAGAGGGTCAGCAGCGCGGAGCCCGGGTTCAGCATCGAGCGGCAAGCTTTCGCCATTGCCACGAAGCTGTAAGCGCTGATGTCGTGGGCAATTTTGAAACCTTCGCGGGTGACGGCATTGACGTAGTCGCCATCTAACTGGTCAGCCGGCGCATAACCGATAGAGTGCACGAAACCATCAAATTTCGGCCATACTTTTTCAAGCTCAGTGAACAGCGCGGTGATGCTTTCGTCTTCAGCCACGTCGCACTGCAGCACAATGTTAGAACCCAGCGCAGCAGCAAACTCTTCTACGCGGCCTTTCAGTTTTTCGTTCTGATAGGTGAATGCCAGTTCAGCCCCTTCACGGTGCATTGCTTGCGCAATACCGTAGGCGATGGACAGTTTACTGGCCACGCCAGTGATCAGAATGCGCTTACCGGAAAGAAAACCCATAGCTTTAATCCTTATCGTTATTGCTTATTTTTACTCTAACAATCAAACGGTTAACGTTGTTATTTCAAAATAACTCAAATTTAGCCGGGAATTATATCCCACTGAAGACCCCTTGTGTCACGATTTTTTGTGCCGCCTATCGCAACGCAGCGCGTAATGATAAATGCGCTTACCCCAGTATATCACCGGATAATCACTACGTTTTACCGTGAGATCACGACGCGTTACCGATATTTCTGCGGTTAACGGCGCACGATCGTGGTGAGTAACAGTAGGGCGTCCGTCGTGAGCGGCGCGAGTTCGCCCGGCATTTGCTGATGCCAGAAAATACCCGATTGCGCTTCACATTGCCGTTCACCAAGTTGCCAGCGCCCCTGTAATACCCAAGCGACGCCTTCGTCGCCGGGAGTCTGTATATCATCAACGACCCGTACCTCGGCGGCGGCGCGGTTGCGCTGGGTCATGATATTAAAGTCGAGACCGGCTTCGCGGATCCCTTCGCTACGCAGCGGCCACTCGCCGGCAAAAGCCCAGGGTTGCCAAAGCGTTAAAGCGTGATCGATAGCTTCGCCTTTCAGGCGCAGCGGCTGCCCGGCCAGTAGAGTAATGACCCGGTCGACGCCGGGAAAGCAGGAAAACGGACCATCATTTTGCAGAGTGGCAATGCTGGCTCGCCATAAAAAAGGGGCGTCAGGAGAGGGGACACAGACTATCTCACGGGTCTCGCCTGCGCCATTTTTCCAGGGCGTGACGGGCAGAGTGGATAGTTGGACGGGAACGATCATGAGCGTTACACCTCGGTTTAGCGCGGTATGCGCAGGCGTTATCAACGTTATTGTTATGGTTTTGTTACTTTTTGCAATACAAAGAATTTACATATTCATCACAAAAATAGGATGCGTGCGGTGCGGGCAGTTGTCAATGCTTGTATATACAGGATCGGTCAGATGGGGAGTGAATAAATAATAATAGCGAGGTACCTATGTCTTCTTTTTCATCTACAGATGGGCAGTCAAAAAATAGTCAGGCTGGATTAAGTGAAACGCGGTCGATCGATTACATCCCCGAGCGCGAGAGGCATGGGCATCCGTTTAGCCAGTTTACCCTGTGGTTTGGCGGCAACCTGCAGATTACCGCTATTGTCACCGGCGCTTTAGCCGTGGTGCTGGGCGGCGACGTGGTGTGGTCGCTGATAGGTCTTCTCCTCGGTCAGGTGCTGGGGGCGGCGGTAATGTCGCTGCATGCGCTGCAGGGACCACGGCTGGGTTTGCCGCAGATGATAATCAGCCGCGCCCAGTTTGGTGTCTTTGGCGCGGTAGTGCCGCTGGTATTGGTCTGCATCATGTATGTTGGCTTCTCCGCCAGCGGTACCGTACTGGCCGGGCAGGCGATGGCAAAGCTGTTGAATATCAGCAATGTCGCTGGAATGTTGCTATTCAGCGCGATTATTATTGTCATTGCGGTACTGGGTTATAAGGTGATTCATAAGCTGGGTAAACTGGCGAGCATTATCGGCATTCTGGCCTTCGTCTATATGTTCGTTACGCTACTGATGTCGGCGGATCTCACGGCCCTGGCGCAAAATAACCATTTCTCCCTGCCGATGTTCCTGCTGGCGGTGTCGCTGTCCTCGTCGTGGCAAATCGCTTTCTGCCCGTATGTGTCCGACTATTCGCGCTATTTGCCACGCAATGTATCGGCAACGAAAACGTTTTGCTCGGTGTTTTTCGGTACCGTATTGGGAACCCAGACATCTATGACGCTGGGGGTGTTTACCGCCGCGATTGCCGGCAGCGCTTTTCCCGGTCATGAAGTGAGTTATCTGGTGGGATTGGGTAAAAGCCAGGTGATGGCGATGGTTATCTACTTTGCTATTTGCTTTGGCAAGATCACCTTCACGACGCTTAACGCCTACGGCAGTTTTATGTCTCTGACCACCATTGTTTCCGGTTTCCGTCGCCAGACGGCGTTGTCGCAGAAATGCCGCGTTGCTTTCGTCGTCCTGATGGTCGCGGCTTCGTGTATTATCGCGCTGCTTAGCGAACCGGCTTTCTTAAAGCACTTCACCCATTTCCTGTTATTCCTGCTGGCCTTTTTCGTTCCCTGGAGCGCCATCAGCCTGACCGATTACTACATTATTTCTAAAGGCGCGGTCGATATTCCGGCGCTTAGCGATCCGCATCAGCGCTATGGTTTCTGGAATTTGTATGCCATTACCATTTATATCATTGGCGTGCTTATTCAACTGCCGTTTATTGAGAACCCGCTGTTCCATGGTTCGCTGACGTGGATATTCGCCGGCAATGATGTGTCATGGATTATCGGCTGGGTAGGTACCGGATGGTTGTATTATGCGCTGCGCCGCTTTGACCGCCGACCATTACCGGCGCAGAGTGTGTTTCCGCAGTGATAAATAGCAGGGGCGGCTATTATGCCGCCCCTGAAGGAAGGTTAACGCTATTTACCATCTTTTCGCCAGGCGTCGGCAGTCAGCGCCTCGCCGAAATGGCCGGCGATCAGCCGCTTGGTCAGTTCGTGGAGCGGCGAGGCCAGCACATCGGCGGTGCTGCCGCGTTCGACCACTTCACCCTCATGCATTACCAGCACCTGATCGCTGATATGCTTCATCATCCCCAGATGCTGGGTGACATAGATGTAGGATATTCCCTGTTTTTCCTGCAGTTCCAGCATCAGGTTGATTAGCTGCGAGCGCATCGACATATCCAACGAGGCCAGCGCCTCATCGCAGATAATCACTTTCGGACGCAGGATCAAGGCGCGAGCAAGCCCCAGGCGCTGTTTTTGCCCCGGCGCCAGCATATGCGGATAGTAGCTGACGTGGTCCGGTAGCAAGCCCACCATGCGCATCGTCTCGATAATCTGCTTTTCCCGGGCTTCTGGTTCAAGATCGGTATTGAGACGCAGCGGGAAATCGAGGATCTGCGAAATACGCTGACGCGGGTTAAGCGAGGTCGAGGGATCCTGAAAAATCATGCGAATACGCTGGCTGCGGAATGAGTAGTCGCCAAACTCCAGCGGATGATCGTCAATCAACAGTTCGCCGGTGGTCGGCTCAACCATCCCGGCCAGCATTTTGGCCAGCGTTGATTTACCGGAGCCGTTTTCACCAATAATCGCCAGCGTCTGACGCTCGCGCAGGGTAAAGCTCAGCGGCTTCACCGCCTCTACCGTCTGACGGTGGAACCAGCCGGTGCGATAGCGAAAGGTCTTACTCAGATTGCGAACTTCCAGCAATGTTTCGACCATTTCACTCTTTCTCCATGTTCAGCGGGAAATGACAGGCGTACAGATGATTACGCGCGCCGGTCAAACGCGGCGTGACGATACACTCGCGTTGTGCATAGGGACAGCGCGGCCCCAGCCGACAGCCGATCGGCAGTTGTTCCAGCAGCGGAATGGCGCCGGGCAGGGTATTCAGTCGGCTTTTATGCGGCATTGAGCTGCCGAAATCCGGGATGGCGCGAATCAGCGCTTGAGTGTAGGGGTGATGAGGGATGGTCACCAGCTCCTCGCTCGGCGCGGTTTCCACCGTCTGCCCGCAATACATGACGTTAATTTTATCCGCCCATTTGCTGAGCATCTGCATATCGTGACTGATCAGCAAAATAGTGGTGTTGTTATTCTGGTTGAGCCGGGTCAACAGGCGAATAATCTGCGCCTGGGTGGTTGGCTCCATGGCGTTAGTGGGTTCATCAGCAATCAGCAAGCGCGGCTGGTTAGCAAGCGCGATGGCGATCATGACCTTCTGACATTCGCCGTCGGTCAGCTCGTAGGGGAAGCTGCGCATAATATCTTTGTGATCTTTAATTCCCACCCGGTGCAGCAGTTCAATAGCGCGGCGCTTACGCCAGCCAAAGCGTTGCCACCAGTGGCCTTTAAAGGTCCAGCCGGGGATATTTTGCATCAACTGCAGCCCAATACGCTCGGAAGGATCGAGACAGGATTGCGGCTCCTGGAAGATCATCGATACGTTGTGGCCAATCAGTTTTCGGCGCTCGCGGTTAGAGAGGCGCAGCAGATCGATATCATCAAAACGCATACGGTCGGCGGTGACCCGCCAGTTATCTTTGGTGACGCCGCAAATCGCCTTGGCGATTAAGCTTTTGCCGGAACCTGATTCACCGACAAGACCACGGACTTCACCTTCAGCCAGCGTCAGGCTGACCCGATCGACGGCCTTTACCCAGCCCTCGTTGGTTTTAAACTCAATGGTGAGATTACGAATATCCAGTAACGGCATTATTGAACCCCGGCAATAATTGCGCGGCGAATACCGTCGCCCAGCAGATTGATGAGCAGTACGCTTATCATGATGGCCGCTCCCGGCAGCATGACCGTCCAGGGGGCGACGTAAATCAATTCCAGCGCGTCGCCGAGCATGGCGCCCCATTCCGGAGAGGGTAGCTGAGCGCCGAGGTCGAGAAAACCGAGCGCGGCAATGTCGAGGATCGCCATCGACAGCGCGCGGGTAATTTCGGTGACCAGTCCGGCGGTAATATTAGGCAGAACTGCAAACCAGAGAATATTGAGCGTGGAAGCGCCGTCAAGGCGGGCGGCAATCACGTACTCTTTTTCCAGTTCATCGTGCACCATGCTGTAGACCGAGCGCACCATGCGCGGCAGTAGCGCCAGCCAGACGGCGAACATCGCATGGCTCAAATGCGGCCCGGCGAAAGCGACGACGATAATCGCCAGCAGCAGCGACGGAATCGACAGCAGGGTGTCGAGAATGTGGTTCATTACCGCTGAACGCAAACCGTGGGTGGAACCGGCAATCACGCCAAGCACCAGGCCGAACAGCGCGGCGCCGAGCGTGACCACAAAGGCGCCGCCGACGGTCGGCGCCGCGCCGCTGAGCAGGCGACTTAGCACATCGCGACCAAGGTCGTCGGTGCCGAGGAAGAACGACACTTCGCCATAGCGCGACCACGAAGGCGGCAGCAGCTGGTAGCCGAGGAACTGCTGATCGATGCCATAGGGCGCGAACCAGCCGCCGAATACGCATAGCAGCACCAGCGCGCCGCAGCCGTATAAACCAATCATCGCGGTGGTATCGCCGTAGAATTTACGCCATACGGTGCGCAATGCGCCGGGCGGGCGCTTTTCGAGATAGACGCTATCGTAGGGCATATGAATCCGTTTTAAGTTTGTTAGTCATGCTTAATTTCTTTTCAAGAATCCCGCTATTATCAACGCCTTGCCAGTATGTAACGCTTTATTTTTGTGTGTTCTTCATAGATTTGAAGGTTATCAATTTACGCATAATGTGTACACTGATGTGTATATCTTCTTCCGGAGTGTACACATTGCTTACCGACACAAAATTAAGAAAAGCTCTTGGCAAAAAAAGAGACCAAATCGAGGTCATTTCAGACGCACATGGTCTGAATGTCAGGTTGTCTACATCCGGCAGTATAACATTCTTTTACCGCTACAGATGGAACGGGAAAGCCGCTCAACTAACGATTGGTGATTATCCAACCACCTCATTAGCTCATGCGCGAGAACGTAGGCAGCAGTTCAGGGCTTGGCTAGCGGAAGGGCTTGATCCTAGACGGCAAGTAGTACTCGAGAAACAGAAAAAAGTAGAAGCGCTTACAGTGAAAGAAGCATTCGATTACTGGGAGAAGTACTACTGCATCCCTGAAGGTCTGGTAAAAATCAAAGTTAACCGCCGCGACTTCAATAATCATATAGCCCCAGTGCTCGGAAATATGATTGTAGATCAGACAACTAAAGCTCACTGGCTAAATCTTTTTGACGGTATGGGGCGAAGAGTGGTTACAGGGCAAATGCTCGGTTTGATGCAGCGCACATTTCGTTTCTGTTCCAACCGTGGGGTAATTAACGTGAACCCTATTGAAAGCCTTAGACGATCAGATGTAGGGCTCACAGCAGCTGTAAAAGATCGCAGGTTAAGTGATGATGAAATCATTACAGTTTGGAATGCCCTGCCTGAGATGAAATATAGGCAGCAATTGATAATGAAGTTTCTCATTATGACTGGCTGTCGAAGTACAGAGATCAGAACAGCAAAATGGGAATGGTTTGATTTCAAGGAACAAACATGGACTATCCCGGCAAGTGACTATAAAACTGGGAAGTCGGTGAGAAGGGCGCTTCCTGAGGCTGTAATACAGATGATGGTAGCTGAAAAAGAAACATCAGTTTCAAAACATGTTGTGACGTTGTCACGATACAGGGGGCCAGAAGATGACAGGCCGCCACTTCAACCAAACGTGGCTCTGTTCTCTGCGCAGATAATTGCAAAAACAGGGATGAAACCTTGGTCGCTTCATGATTTGAGAAGAACAGTGGCGACGCGCCTTTCTGAATTAGGTGCGCCACCACATGTTGTGGAAAAACTACTAGGGCATCATATGTCTGGAGTCATGGCGCGGTATAACCTCCACGATTATTTGGATGATCAGCGTCATTGGCTTGCTGTTTGGCAACGTCATCTTGAGAAGTTGATTGGCCAGCCTCTGGTTTGATACCCATGTTGTCTTCCCAAGCAAGAAGGTCTGACAAACGCCATCTTTTAGGACTGCCATTTATTTTTGGCTTCGGAAACGGCTGAGAAAAGTACGATGGCATCCGGGATGGTGTGCTCCAGAAATACAGTGTGCTGCGCGAAATTTTGTATCTGGACAGAATGTCACTGGTTATCAATATTTCATCTTGGAAATGAGATGCGTTATTCATAAAAGCCCCTTAGTTACATTGTCCAGGAAGATGCTGCAGCCTACGGGCGCAGCTCATGGCCGTCGCCACATAACTGCATTTTCTGTTTACAACTTCTACAGTGATCTTTGAGCCTTGAACCACCACCGTATAAGTTCTCTTCGTTTTCTGTCGCCCGTAGGCGCCATAAAGCTCAACATGTTTTGCCAGTGCGGCATCACAAGCCTGGCGGCCCAGCGGTGATTGCTTGCTTCGGTTTATCAGTCGCATATCCACCTCACACAAATACATCAACTGGATCGCCAGCTGCGCGCGCGTTGTCGTTCGCCTCCCGACGGAGGCCGAGAACATAGCCAACGGGATCCCAACTGGACAGAATTGCATTGAGCTCTTTCTGGCTGTGCCAGGTTGTCAGGCGTTTTTTAAGCTCGGTGGCGCAGGCGCGCAAGTTCTCCCGAGTAGGGCCGGCCATCTTCATGCACAAGCACAAAGTCAGAAGCAGATCCGAATATTCGTCGGCGGCCGCGCGCAATGCCGCAGGGTCGATGCTGGCTTCCAGCTCAGGTAATCGATGTTTAAGACTCATGCTGCACCGCCTTTGACGCGGGAGATGGTGTTATCAGCCTTCTGCACTTCCGGATGCTCGTCATAATCCGGAAGATAGCGGCGAGCGACAGCAGCCAGGGAAACCAGCGCCGCCAGAAGCTCGTCGCGCTGCCCGGCGACTTTCGCATGCTCAAGCGCTGCGTTTTCCAGCAGGGCCTTGTGCTTCTTGTAAGCCTCATATGCGTGCCAGGACTGGCCTTTGCTCACGCTGGTGGTAATGTCCGCTACCTGTTCAGGCGTCAGCGTGGTCAGTGGTTGCGCAGGGTAAATCAGAACCTGCCCGGCGTCCCAGTCGAATCCAGCCTGAATTGACTCTACTTCAACGGATGGCGACGCGCCGATGCTGCCAGGCGAGAGTATGAAGATGGTGATCTCCGGGTCGCGACGCTGCGTAGTTGGGTTTGACCAGATGCGGGCTACCAGCTCAGTGAATTTGGAGAATTTCATTCCGCGCTCAGTCATTCCAGGCCTCCAGTTCGTTCTCTATTTCGTCGTCGATTTCGTCGTTGGTGGCTTCTTCATTCAGGTAGTCGCGCGCTTCTTTGAGATAATGCTCTCGACGCCCGTCGTACCATGCTGAGAACTCTGGCGACCAGCAATTCCTGTTACCCACATGAGCGAAAAAATCGTGCATTGCGTTGTTGTAGGCCAAGTTTTCAACCATGCAATACGCCGTAGTCAGTGCCGCCTCACGGATGTAACCGCGGAGATCGCGCTTGTGCCAGTAGGGGCTATATTTCGAATCGCAGCGCCCTTTGAATTCAACTTTCCAGCGGCGTATGCATCGTGCGTTAAGTGATTTGCTCATATCGTTATCGGGAGGGCTAACCCTCCCGCCTCCCTTAGCCCAGGTATTCCGGTTTCATGTCGTCCAGGGTGATACGGAACTGGTCATACAGTTCATCACCCAGGTGGCGGCGCGATGAGGTCAGGGTGCTTTCTGCCTTCGCGAATAACGCTTCGGCTTCTGGATCCCCAGGGTTAGGAAGTGAATTTATGGCAGCCTCAACCTTGTTCTTCGCATCAACAAGGTAGTAGCGCTTCACCGCCTTATTTTTCAGTTCGGTATAAAGAGCAGTACCCAGCAGAGCTTTCTGTGATTCGATGTCTGCGCGAATGGCTTTGGCCTGATCCACTGAGTCAGCTGTATCAATTCGGTCGCGGAGTCCATCGGCAAGAGAATCAATGCTGATACCTGTACCCTGTTCGCTGGTGGTGGCGTCAGAGCTGCTGGTAATCTCAGCTACAGACATTCTTTGCACCGGCGCCGGATTGATTTCTCGTTCTGTTCGTTGCTCAACTTCATCCGGGCTATAAACACCCATAATCACTTCAGGGCAGTACAGGCGAGCCCAGTATTTCACGCCCAGATAAGCGATCTGCTGCTTCGGGTTAGAAACCCACAATGGTGAATTACGAGTTACAACACCCGAGAGATAAAGCGGCTCACCCCAGGTGATTTCTGACTCACCGCGAAGAATCGCGCCGACCTGAACAAACAACCCGATTTCGTCTTCATCAGTCCAGCCGCGTACCCGTTCGGTAACGGTGTATTTCCCACTTTTACCGTGTTTTTCCCTGGTGATTTCCTGCGTCCTTGTGCAACGCTCCCAATCGCCGCCGTAGCGGTAATGAAATCGACCGTTGATAGCACTGGAGCTGGCGATTACCGCGTTGACGAGCTGGGCTTCATATCCGAGTACGCCATTTACCAGATGCGTTTTTTGCGCGACCGCATAGGGATTCATGCCCCACTGCATAGCCTGCATAACGATGGCCATGCAATCGGCTGGCTTACCTGCAAGGTGAGCTGGCACTGTCACTTGTGAATCAGCCATAAGGTTTGCGAAAGCAGTTAACTGACCGAGAGCCTGAACGTTAAAGATCGCGTTGCTAGCTGAAATGGTGTTTGGTGCTTGCTGTTCGGCTGTAACAATGTTGGTATTTTCCATGACTGTTCCCCCTTATGCCTGTACGCGCAGCGCTTCAAGACGGCGCACATCAAAATCGTTAAGTTCTTCGGTGTAGTCTTCAGTGATCGGAGCCGGCCATTCGCCAGTGTCGAAACCGTTCGCGATGGCGCGCATTGCTTTGCGGTATTCCAGCATGCCGAGCTCCAGTAGCTCTTCGGATGCCTCGATAATGGCGATCCAGTGGTAGTTCTCGTCTTTGTTGACGAAAATCCAGAAGAACTGATCCAGAGCAGCGGTTTCGCAGTACATAGCCGCGCTGAGGTGGTAATCGCGCTCAATGATTTCCCTGTGCAACTTCGCGCGCAGGCCTTCCTGCTTGATGTTCCACATGCTGATGGTCTTCAGGTCCGCACCAATGCGCAGGCCGCTCATGTCTATCTCAAGGTCAGGGCGTACGCGAACTTCCAGCCCGGTTTCCTCATCTATACCGAAATAGCTCACTTCAACGGCGCGGCTCGGATGCTGGAGCAACTTGCCGGCGGTGGGGTGGTTCAATAGTGCTTTCTGAATGTCCAGCGCAGTGCTCATCTGATGGCGGGTAACCAATATTTTTCCTTCCGGGTTTTCGCGCCATGCATCCAGCAGTTCGTCGGCAAACACGGCATCCGGTTTAACCGATTTCACAGCCTGAATCAGATCCGCTTTGGTGCCTGATACTTTCAGCGGCTGCGCCTTCTGGGTTTCCTGAGCGACCATGTCAGGATTGATAATCGCCAGTTGTTCCAACATGGCATCACGGCTGCCGCTGGTTTTAACAGGCGCAGGCAGGGTGGCGTTGTATTCTTTGATGCAGGCCTTCATTGCTGACGCGGTAAAGTTTTTATCGTCACCAACGATTCGCTTGAACTCGTCAGGTAATTCCAGATACGCAATACCGATTGCATCTTTGTCGCCGCCCAGCGGTACCGGAGCGGGCAGGGTGGCGTTGTGCGCCTCCAGCAGCGCCTTGATGTCGTCAGCACTCAAAAGCGGCGGAAGACCGGCGTTGTACTCGTCGATAAACGCGCGGATCGTCGCAGTCGTGGTGAAGGCGCCTTCCGGGATTTCCGGCTCGATGCTGAATTCTTTTTCCAGCTGTTCAGGCTGCAGCGCCAGCGCATGCACCAGATTGCCCATATCCAGAACAGGAGAGCGCATTTTTTCAATGACTTTCGAGACGTGGCGTTTTTCGAAATACATCAGAGATATACGGGCATCTTTAACCTGAGTCGAACTGGTGCCGTTCGCCGCGTGGTAAACATCGTTCGGAACACCTTCATATCGACCGGGCTCGAAGAATTCAGGCCATTTTGTTGCTTCCGGCTCTGGCTCATGCTCTTCTTCTGCAGTTGCTGATTGCTGGTCCTTCAATACTGCCGCGGTAAGGTCAGGGCAGCGCTCAGCAAGAATGTCGCGCATGTTCACGGCATCTGCTTGCGGAGCAGTTGCATCAGTGCCTTCGCTTGCTGATACCGCATTATCATTTTCGTCTTCGACTGGCTGAGCCGTTTCCATCTGCACATCGCTGGTGGTTTCCCCGGAATTAGCTGGATGTAATTTTTCTTCTGCAGCGCGCTGGCGCGCCTGGTCCACGATAGAAAGTGCTGATGCTGATGCTGATGCTGATGCTGATGCTGATGCTGGCTGGCTATCCATCAGACCATCAATCGAAAAAACACCATTGCCCATGTTTGAAACTTCAGGCTGTTTGGGTTTAGTCAGGTCTTCCGTTACCCAGTTCGGCGCATCCGGATCGCTTACTCCGTCGATATATTCACCTCGCTCAGCTGCGAGAATCTTATCCACGGCTGACTGTTCAGCGACGGCGGCAGATGACACATGCCCGGCTTTCTCAAGCGTTTCAGCAGAGGGCGTTTCATGCTTATGCTCTGTCAGGTTCGCATTGATATAGGTCTGCAGACTTACCGGGAAATGATGAATATCGCTGGTGGCGCCACGAATGAGGGCAAAAATGGCAGCGCGTGAATAATCCAGGATGCCTGCGGTTTTACGCAGCGCAGCAGACCATTCTTTGAACGGGCTTTCTTTTTTCTGGACGATTTCTTTAGCCCGGCGATGAATGGATGCCGGGAAATTGTAGATATCGAAATCCATCGGCATTGTGGCCAGCGCAATCTCAACATCAAGCGTATCAAGGGTATGGGTGTAGTCAGGGTTGCGATCGGTTTTATTACCGCCGCCAGCATTCGTGCCGGTATCCGTTTTCTGAACAGCAGAAATATAATTGCCGGCAGACCATTCGCGAACGAGTATGCCGCGGTCAATGTGCGGAGTTTCAAACCACAGTTTTGCAAACTGGATACGCTTGCCCAGTTCGTGGCGCTTACCTTCAGGAAATACAGCTTTGTTGGCGCTGGTAAATTTCCACAGGGTAGGCATGTCGGCATCCTTCAACCCCTGGACGTTCTCAGCGGCGAGAATCAGATCCTGCACTGCGGAGTTATCGGTATTCATTTCCAGAACTGCGAGCTCTTTACGGTGAGGAATACTGATTTGATAGACGTGGTTATCATTCGCCATGTACTGCGCCAGCAGCTTAATGCGGAACGGCTGCTCAGCAATATTGAACAGGGCGTTTGTATCGTTTTCGTATTCAGCATTGCCGAACGATTCCACGGTATCGACATCACCAGCATCGTCAGCACTATTGTCATCAACCAACTCGCCAGTGACAGGGTCAGAGGATACCCCAGCATCATCGGTGTGATGAACGTCCATGGGCTCTTGTCCTGGCTTCAGTGCCCAGGTACGACCGTCGTCGGCTAGCTGGTAGCGTTCGCACCATGAGTAATCGAGCACGCCTTCAGCTGGCAGGTCGTTAAATACCGGGAAATCGGTACGGATTGGCTTTTGATAGTCTTTTCCGCGGCCTGTTTCAATCTCAGCATCTTCCAGGTCGACGTCCAACTGCAGCAGCGCGCGGGATTCGGTTTTTGCAGAACGCCAGATTACGGCATCGGCTTTACCCGATTTTTGAGTCGCTTTTATCAGATAAAAATATTCCATGTGATAGCCTCAATTTTGGATGTAGAATCCCTCGGGCCATTGATAGCGCCCATTCAGGGTGTTCATTGGTTTTTGGTAAATTCCGGTGGAACTTTGGTCGGTGTCACCGGACGTACAGCCCGCTTCGGCGGGTTTACGTTAGGCCTCGTTGGCCATCTGGTCGTATTGACCGCACTTCGTAGAGCAATAGGTTCTTTCCCGTGGCGCCAGTTGCGAACCGTGAATGATGAGGATGGTCATTTTTACTTCCTTGCCTTCCTCAATCGGCTTGCGGCAATAAGCGCATTTCTTCTGCATAACTCCCCCTACATTTGCGCCGTAAATGCGGCTGGGTTTTCTGCTAATACTCCCTTTAGCTGTTAACAGTTTTCTTCAACTCCCTGCTCAACAGCTGCTTTCTTACAATCCGACTCGCTGTCATATACACCGAGAAGAACGTCCTGATTTCCGCCAGTCAGCATGCCGACAGTGAGAACCAGTGCGAACATCGTGTTCATGAAGGGTCACCTTTTTGTGTGAGCATGTAACACACCCGACGAATGAATGCTGAAAGAGGGCTTAACCGAATAGCCTGCTGACGAGCGGGTTTACGTGCAAAATCGACCATTGATATAACTCCCACAGTGCGCTGATTAGCGCCGTCCAGATGAAGAGCCCGATAACTGCCGAAATGATCAGGACTCTGATGCCTTGCTTACTCATTTCAACCTCTGCCTTGTCGCCGGCCAGCGGAACGTTGCTACCTACTGCGCATTGATAATTCCACCTCATCCCGGCATTCGTATGCTCCGGGCAGCTACTTCGTGGGCGTCCTGCCTTGGTGGGTTGTTGCTGGAGTTAATTAAACACAATGTTTATTGTCGTGTCAACATTATGAGTAATTATACATAAACAAAAAGTTTATAGTGAGGGGCTGGTTAGTGCAGGGAGTATGTTTACGGGTCTATTATTTGGTTATAAAAACCTCTATGAGGGCTAATAGTATGGGTTATGAGAATGAGTGTTTTGTGGAGATGCACCCGCAAATAGCGCAGGTTATCGGGAGCGCGGTTATGCAGCTACTGGTTGAGAAGCAATAGCCGTCAAGAGAGGCGCTGATAGAGATGATTCAGGTGCTGTGGCAGGGTGAGCAGGTAGATCTGGCACTGGATGTGCTGATGCAGAGGAAAGAGTAAGGCAATAAAAACCCGGCTCGGAGGCCGGGTCAGTAAAAAAACTTAAGCGGGTAAGTAGAGATACGATTGTGGCGGTTTAATGTTTCCGCCTAAGTCAGAGATGGGGAGAGGCTCCTGATAGCGTTCGACTTCACCGATCTTTATAGCGTATGCCTTGTCTCTGCCCGAGTAGTAACTATCAAAAAACTGTTTTGATATACCAGCATATTTTTTCGTTTCTTTCCATAAAGACTCTGGCTCTCCGGAAAGGATAGTTTCTATTTGGAACTGACCAACGACTTTACCAAGAGGCATTGTGGCATAGATTACAACAATGCTGATCTCTTGATTTTTGAAAATACCTTTTCGAAACTCAAATCGTTTAGTCCCGTCCAAAATTTTTTCTGCGAATTCTGGCTTAATGGATAATAAAACTTTCATTTATACGACCTAACTCTATGATCTTAAAAAACTGCTCATCAGTAAGTTGAAAATGACTCCATCTAAATCCACGAGCACCGTTTAAACCGACCTGATCAATCAGACTAGCACGATTTGGACGTTTAGGTAAAGATATGTTATAGGAAAAGCGTATAACATAGGGATAACGCTTATCTTTGTAAAAAACTCTGAGTTCCTCTTCAGAGAATACACTAAAGCGAAGGCAGTATTCGACAAAGCTATCTTCATTTCGAAAATCATCAATGGTTTTTACTGACTCGACGACACAAACAGTGGATGCGACTGCACGGTAGTGCGCTGGGCCTTGTCCATCTCCTGTGCGATAGATAACGATAATATCGCCCCTGTTCATGCGGGTAACTGTTGGCATCCCACAAATGTATATTTTATGTATGCTGTTTGCATGCGAGATGTCTTTAACAATATCTGGTGATTCGTTAATAAGTTTGGAGTCAGGGAATAGTCTTGTATGATATTCTGGATATATAGCAAGAAGATATTTATTTACTTTCGCTGT
The DNA here is from genome assembly GCF_040064515.1 of Klebsiella sp. CN_Kp104. Taxonomy (NCBI): domain Bacteria; kingdom Pseudomonadati; phylum Pseudomonadota; class Gammaproteobacteria; order Enterobacterales; family Enterobacteriaceae; genus Klebsiella; species Klebsiella sp. CN_Kp104. The sequence continues at coordinate 161,875 of NZ_JBEAII010000004.1, forward strand.
TAATATTCTGGGATAATCCAACAGGATATCACCGTAGACATCATGCAAGGAGCGAGCATATACATACTCTTTTCCATTATGCGTTTCTTTTTCACCATGAACATAAAAACCATAGGTTTGGAAGAGTTTTATTAGGTGGGCATGTTTATCAAACACTGTGACGTATATGTCATCAGAACCAGATGAAAAAGCATGGTCAAAGGCTTTTTTTAAGAAACGCTGACCCCTAAGTGTTCCTTTTGACTCGAACTTAAATGTACCTATCTTTAAATGACGACCATGAGGCAATTTGGGGCATATGTCGTCGGCATCATCATTTTCCTTAAGGTACATGAATCCTTCAATTTTGTGATTTTCATCGTAGAGTATGTAGGCGGATTCATTAGCGTCGGCTTTTTTCTTGAGCCAATCGGGGAACTCTTTGTAATCACTCTTCAATGAATCAAAAAATGGGTCGTTATGATCAAATTGAGAGAAACTGTCATACCTTAAGCTATCCATGTGCCCTCACTTATAATCGAAAATCTCACATTATATTAATGTCCGTAAATCATTCAGATGTTTACAGTTCATTCACCGTCGCCCTTAATCCTTCGCCCCATGTACTTGGCATACAGCTCATCGAGCTCTTTAAGCCGCAGAGATACGATCCGCAGCATGTTCTGCTGCTCTTCTTCGTTGGGGAGTTGGTTATAGAGTTCCAGCAACCGTTTCTCGTCCGGGCGTAAACCATCATTTGCATCGACGTCCTGACCTAAAACCCACTCAAGGCTTACACCAAGAGCATCAGCGAGCTTTATGGCAGAGCTCTTTCCGATCGCTCCCCGCACAAACCAGTTGTTAACCGATTGCGAACTTACACCACAAATTCTCGCTATATCCGCTTTGGATATGCGCTTCATCTCAATTATTTCATTGAGCCTCTGGACCTGTGGGTTGTCGGACTGGTGCGTATTTTTTCTCATATATCACGATTTTAAACTAAATGTTTACCACCTCAACATTCATAAAGTTGACATTAAAATAAACATAATGTTTAATTTTATCTGTAACTTTAACGGAGTGGTTTATGAACGCATTAGAAAAAGCCATACAGAGCGCTGGTGACGCAACGAAGCTAGCAGAAAAACTGGACGTCTCATCTATGACAATTAGCCATTGGAAGCATCGCCATGGGGGAGCCGTTCCTCAGTCTCGGGTTTTTCAAATCTTCCGGGTAACCGGCGTTACCCCACATGAACTTCGCCCAGACCTTTACCCAAATCCAAACGACGGTTTGTCTTCACAAGAGCTGGCGGGATGATCATGCAAACACTTTCCTTACAACAAAATACCGGATTCAACCCCGGCGCTCTGATAAAGCGAAATCAGGCGAAAGTGGAAGATCACGACGGCATTCGTTCTGCCGTTCGCGCTTGGGCTGCAACTGAAGGTCAGGATGTTGTTTCGGCATACATCATCGATGAGTGGCGCCAGCAGGGGGGGGAAGAAATTGAATTTCCCGCGGACATCAGCCGCGCCCGCCAGAAGCTTTTCCGTTACCTGGATAACGAGGTCGATTCTGAAAAGTATCGCGCGAATGTGCGTCTTCTGACGCCAGCCATTATGGCCGTCCTCCCGTTGGAATACCGCCACCGCCTGTTGCCTGAAAACAATTTCATGTCCCGACTGGCTCGGCTGGAGAAAGAGACCAGCGAAGCGAAGGTTGCTGTTGCTATGGGAGCACCACGCCATCAGAAGCTGAAAGAGCTGAGTGAGGGCATTGTCGAGATGTTCCGGGTTGACCCAGAGCTAACGGGGCCGCTAATGACAATCGTCACCTCAATGCTCGGCACGTTGTAGCTGGAGGTTTACGTGAACCATATCGAATTCATTGAGAAAAACGTCCGCGAAGAGCTTATCCGGCAGGGATTTACCCAGTCAGTGGCTCAGGGGGGGCATTTCAGGCTGTCGATATGTACAAGCGCATGTCACAGGCCAGTCGTAAGGGAGGCATTTTTGATGATGTTATGCGCCACGCCAGGCTGTGGGCTGAGAAGCAAACCAGTGCTGCAGAAAAGCGAGAAGCAAAGAAATCAATCCGTAAGGGGAATAACCAGGTTGGGTTGTTCTGAGTGGGTGAAGACTGTTGTGCGCCAACACAGCCAGTCTTCGGGGTGTGAAAAAAGGACTCTTAGTTCACGGAGTGAGTATGTCAAATACCGCTGAAGTTATCAATTTTCCGATTAAAACCGAGCGTTCGGGAGGTCAAATGGCCGACCTGGCTAACGGGTATACCAAGATTGCAAACGAGATACAGAAGCTCAAGCCACGTCTGCGGATGTCTGGTCGTGAGTGGCAGTGTCTTGAGGCTGTTATCTGGCTTACCTATGGATGGAACAAGAAGCAGGACCGAGTAACTAACACGGTGATTGCTGAGCTTACAGACCTCGGAGAGTCGCATATTTCCGACACAATCAAATCTCTCGCGGAACGGAAAATTATCTTCGCTCATAAGCAGGGAGTGATGAAAATTGTCGGTATAAATACTGAGCTGTCTGAGTGGATTTTAGACAAACCGAAAACGGGAAAACTCTTCCCGGAATCGGGAAGAGTGTTACCGAAAACGGGAAAACCTTTCCCGGAAACGGGAGACACCCAATACAAGAACAAGAACAATAGTAAAAGATCTTCTTCGTCTCGGAATTCTAAAGAATCCCGAAACGAGGAAACTTTGAAGTTTCTCTCTCGTCATCCAGAAGCGTCCGATGGGATTTATACCCCTGCGGGAAAATCCTGGGGAACAGCTGACGACCTCAAAGCCGCGCGATGGATTTTCGATAAAGCCCTCACAGTGAATGCCTCACTCTCAGAACCGAACTGGGTTGAATGGGCAAACACCATCCGTCTGATGCGCATGCAGGACAAGCGCAGTCATTACGAAATCTGCGAATTGTTCAAGTGGGCCAACGAAGACAGCTTCTGGCAGAACAACATTCTGAGCCCCACCAGCCTGCGAAAACAGTGGGATAAGCTCACGACTAAACGTCAGCGCAACCCAAACCCACTACACGCGAAATCCTGTGCAGCTGCGCTGGACAATACCGACTGGATCAAGGGGGTACTTGAATGAAATCTCTCGCAGAAAGCATGCATAACTTTGACCGGAAGAACTTCCAGCGTATCGCCGCCGGCATGCCTGAAATGCAGGATGCGCATAGCTTTGCACATCAGGCGACTAAAACGGCTGAGATATTCAACGAACTGTTTCGCCAACTGCTCGCCGTATTCCCGGCACTGGCCAGCAAGTCTGCAGAAGACCTCAACGAGATGCGCCGGCAATGGCTTCTTGCGTTCAAAGAGAGCGGGATCACCACCATGGAGCAGATTAACGCCGGAATGCGTGTTGCCCGCAAACAGGAAAAACCGTTTATGCCGTCGCCGGGACAGTTCGTCGCCTGGTGCCGTTCAGAACAGGCTGTTTCTGCTGGACTGCCAGATGCGAATGAACTGGTTGATATGGTCTACCAGTATTGCCGAACTCGCGGACAGTACCCCGACGCAGAGTCATATCCTTGGCCTGAGCACAAAGTCATCCCGGCCACGCTGAAGCACAAAGCCTGCTACTGGATGGTCACGGGACTGTACACCGATATGCGCGCAAATGGCCTCAGCGATTCAGAACTGCGTCGTAAAGCATCGGATGAACTGTTGCGTATGGTTCGTCGCTTGAACGCCGGAGAAACGATTCCAGAACCGATTAAGCAGATCCCAAAACTCGGCGGACGTCCGCTAAGCAACGAGCAGGGGTTAAACAAAATTGCTGAGATTCGCGCGAAGTTCGGTTTGGGAAGAGGGCGCAATCATGGCTAAAGCATTTTCAACTGCTGAGCGCCGGGAGTATGTCCGCGCAGTGATTCGTATCACGAAACATCAGGGGCGCCTGACGACCAGCGATGCAATGAAAAAACTGGGGTTAAGCCGCGATACCGTCCTGAAGTATTTCCGCGAGGCGGAAGCCACTGGAGAAGTCGTTCGTCATGGCCGATCCGGTTTATTCCGCGATCAGCGCGCCATCATCGATTTTGACATGAAACGATTTGGTCTGGTGCCGAAAGCAGTTGTTGGGATGAATTACAGCCTGTTGGGGAGTCCGGTATTCCAACGGGTCCTGGATGTTCAGGAGGCCATTTATTCCAGCAGGCCATGCCCTTCGTACCGGGAGGGCATATGACAATTTTGAAAACTCATACCGGGATCGTAATAACCAAAGACGGTCCGAAACGGAAAAAGCTGCACGCAACGGAAAGGATGTGGGTAGTCAGCAAAAACGAGTTTTACCACAAAGAAACCGGGCGCCGTCATTTTGCTGAGAATACGCGCCGCCGGTTGTTGTTGGAAACGATTGAGGCGATAGGTGGTTCACATGACTGAGCACGTCGAAAAATACACAAACAAGGCAATAGAAATCATCGCTGACTATATCCAGCGCACTAACAAGAAAAACGAGCAGTTGCAGGAAGCGAAGGTGCGCTTGGATAAAAAAATCGCTCTGTTCGCAGACGATGAGAACTGCAACACAAACAGGCTGATGGCCGTATTTTTACCAGCAATGACCAGCCATACCCGAGATGGCTTTTTCGAAGAGATAGCCAGAGCCTTAGATAGGCTAGAGTCGGTGTGAAACAAACCACCGTATGGCGGGGAGGATGTTATAAACTATCAAGGAATGGTCGTCATGATACTCAACCTTTCCCTTCTAAATTCCAGCTAGTACAAGGCTTAGTTTAATACTAATTGAAATATTACAATGCCGTTCAGAGAGTCGCATACTGCGAAAGTCCATAATCGATACAGGTATTGAACGGAGAAGAATTGATGACTGACAACGTTCTGACTGATGAAGAATTGAATGCTATCATCGCAAAATTACAAGCACACTATGCAACAATGTCTGAATTTGGCTTGAAGAAGAAACCGAAGAGGCTAGTCAGTTACTAAGGGGGTTACGTGAATTGAGGCAGCACAGACTATTGGCTTTGCTGTGATCATTTGTATAGCGTAATAAGAGAGCATCAGTTTCCCTGCTATGAAGATGAGTATTTCTTAGGTTCAGGGCTCTTTCAAAGTTAGCAAATGCTCTTTTTTGCTGTATATTAATATAAAAATGGAAGTAAGTGAGCGAATTTTTATAACTCGATAGCATATGGAGATAGTGATGAAGAAAAAGATTGGAAACATATTACCTGTATTGCTGGCAGCGGTATTCATCGCCTCATGTAGCGCTCATGCTAAAAACGGAGAGCTCAGTTTCAGTGCAGGGGATGAAACCTTCACATTGAAAAAAGATTGTATTGATGATGTTTCATTTAAAGATGCATCCTCTCCCAGCGTTTTTATAAAAGTCAAAAAGAGTGAAGTCTGCTCTCAAAAATTCGACAAGCTTATCTCTGATAATATAGGAAAAAATCTAGTCGTCACTTTCAATAGTCAGGCTCTCCTAAATGCTAAAATTGCATCACAGATAAAAACAGAAGACGGATTTAATCTTTCCGTACCTAATAAAGATACGGCTCATAGTATTTATGGGTTTTATGAATAACATAAATGGGCACCTTGTAAAAGGCGCCCTGTATTTACTAGTTAATATTGAATGCTAATATTTTGCCCGATCGTATGGCTCTTAAAACGAATACGATCAGTTCCTGCACCATTATTATCTGTTACTTGATATGAACCAGGGCCTAAAGTATTAATCGTAACCATACCATTTGTGCCGGCATACTCAATTTGTATAGAAAAAGTTGATGGAGCTTCAGACACAGTATCAAAATTGATTGTATATACGTCAACACCAACATGCGAAGCTAAATCAACCCATGGACCCCAAGTGAGCGGAGGTGCCCATGCTTGTGTGGAGGCGCCATGATTCTGACCACCGGGTGTTCCACGAGCTTTAGAACGATTAGCGAAAGCAAATAATTGATGAAAACTATCGAAACTGATGGATAAACCATCGGTAAGAATTAAGCGCGGCTGTTGATTATGATACTTTTTCGCTAAAACAGTAATACGTTCTTCAACCTGCCCGATGGGGATATAGTTCGTTACTAATCGATATCCATTGGCAGGTGTACCATTTTCCACTACGACTTTGGTGTCAACTGGTAATGAATCAACGTCTGGTCTGATTTCACTTTTCTTCCTTTCAGAGATATCTACTGGCCACCCGTCTGGGGTAATAGCGACTGGGAAATTGACTCCTCCTTTAATGTGACCAGTCACAGGTACGTGTGGGGCATTCGAACCACCTGGAATAGATAAGTCTTGTCCAAAACTGGGTGATGCAGTGCCTGTTACAACCATGGTTTCATCAGCCATGATAATTCCTCTTTGACGTTTAAAGTTGTAAATAAAATACTGTATAAATAACCAGCATTTCTACTGTATTGTTGTTGATAATCATTGTCAACAAGTCTGGAGTTTTTTTTAGGTTGGAACAGTCATTAGCCTGTTATGCGCATCATTCAGACATTTGACCTTAAGGTTGAACAATATTATTTTTGAGTGTACTGTTTGTATATACAGTGTTTTGGGGGTGTTAATGTACACCGAACTGAAAATGAATAAGTGGATAAAGTCATCTACAGTTGCGGAACTGGCGTTATGTGAGTACGTCTGCAGGTCACTCAGGGAGGGAACGTGACGATTTGTTTTGAAACTCCTAATGATCAGGCTTGGTACGATGTAGTAAGGCGGACTGATGGGGTCGTTATATGTAGCTTTCCTTCAACGGGAAGGCATCTCGTTTATAGGTCCGATGGTATTATCTCCATGCGCCCATTATTGCCAGAAGAAGAAATATTTACCTTAAATGGATTTATGAGGTTTGCTGAACGACTCGGCTATCGTGTTATTCCACCTTCTGATAATATGAAATCAACGGCCTGAACAACCGTTACCTACTGCGCCACGGAGAGAAACCATGGCGCAATTGCACTTAATAAAACATTCTCAAGGCATCCTGATCCCCGCAACGCCGGAGACCAGCGATTTTCTACAATCAAAATGCAAACTCGGCGCCGTCCTGGAGGCCGAATATAGACTTGTCCGCAATCCGGCGTTTCACCGCCGATATTTCGCATTACTCAATCTGGGCTTTGAATACTGGGAGCCTACCGGCGGTGCAATCTCTTCGAACGAGCGCAGGCTGATTCTCGGTTATTCCAAATTCCTTGCATCCCATGGCGGCAATGAATCGGTATTCCAGGATATCGCCGAGCAGTATCTTGACCGCGTCGCAGAAAAACGAGCCGGAAGCATCAGCATCTGCAAATCCTTTGACGCCTATCGCTCATGGGTAATCGTCGAAGCTGGCCATTACGATGCGCTTCAGCTGCCGGATGGCACTCTGAAAAAGCATCCCCGTAGCATTTCCTTCGCCAGTATGGACGAAACCGAATTCCACCAGCTTTACCAGGCATCATTAGATGTGCTCTGGCGGTGGATTCTGTCCCAAAAATTCGCCAGTCGTGAAGCTGCTGAAAATGCAGCGTCTCAATTGCTCAGCTTTGCGGGGTGAGGCGATGAAATATTCATGGTTTCACCATCACGACTGCACAACCCAGCAGGCCGATGAACTGATGGATAAGTACCGCAAACGCGGGGTAAAGGTCGAACGTAGTTTAAACCAAGATTTTACGACCTGGACCGTCAGCGTTGAGCTGGTGGAAGACAGGAATCCACCGCGGCCTGATTCCCGCTGGCGCAACCGGATGTGGGGGTGAACATGGCAAAGAGACCCCAACGACGCTGCAAAATATGTCGGGTGAAATTCACTCCTGCATTCGAAAATCATCGCTGGTGCTGTCCTGAGCATGGCGCTGAATTTGCCATGCTGGAACTTGAGAAGAAACGCGAAAAGCAGGCTCAGGCGAAAGCGAAGAAAGAGCGCGCCGAATGGCGCAAACGCAAAGCCGCGGTGAAACCTCTCAGACACTGGGAGGATATGACCCAGCGTGTCGTTAACGACTATATCCGCGAACGAGACTACGACTTGCCTTGCATCAGTTGCGGCACGTTTGACACGGTTCAGTGGGAAGCTGGTCATTACCGTTCCCGCGGTAAAGCATCGCACCTGCGCTACCACGAGGACAACATTCACAAGCAGTGCCATCACTGCAACGTGAATTTGTCAGGAAACCAGCAGCAGTGCCGCATTGGTCTGGTAGAGAAAATCGGCGCTGAGCGCGTCGAGGCGCTGGAAAACAACAACACCCCTCACCGATACACCATCGAAGAACTGGAAGGCATCAGGCGCCATTACAGCGCACTACGCCGTGCGCTAATAAAACAACGGGAGGCCGCATGAGCCGTGACGTTATCGAACGTATCCGCGAACGCTGGCAAAAGCTCCGCCTTTTCCGGTGCCGCGGAACAGTAATGACCGATTATCGCATTTTGAAAAACTTTGTCCGCATTTATCAGTCTCTTGGAGAAATAGCATGAACCTCGAAAATACAGTGAAATACCACTTCGCGAAGTCCACTATGATTAGCGATTCTCCACGAGTGACGACATCAGACTCATTAACCGGCACTGACATTATGGCTGCAATGGGCATGACACAGGAACGTGCTGCTATGGGGTATAGCGCTTTTCTGGGCAAGATGGGCATTAGCAACAATGATCGAGAACGAGCTATCGGTCTATTAGCTGAATATGCGCTGACAAAATGCGATAAAGTTGCCGCGCTGCGCAAGCTCGCGACGAACGTAAAACCTCAGGTTATTCAGATCCTCGCAACGTTCGCCTTTGAGGACTATTCGCGAAGCGCTTCCAGCAAAAAAAAATGTGACTGCTGCTGCGGTTCCGGATTCATCGACGTAGAGGTCTTCACCAACAAAGTATCGTATCCGGACGGCAAACCGCCGAAGTGGGTCAAAGTTACAAAGGGGATCTATCCATCATACTGGGAGGAGGTGAAGTCGGTTCGGGAGCAGGTCCGGGTGCTTTGCCAAAAGTGCAAGGGAAAAGGGACTGTTAGCGCTGCCTGTAACGACTGCCACGGTCGGGGGAAGGTAGTGAACCAGGATGAGACGGAGAAGCAGGGAGTGCCTGTCATGGGCAACTGCAAGCGCTGTGGTGGTCGTGGGTATGAGCGAATCCTCTCCACTGCTGTGCACAGTGCCATTTGCCAGGTAACGGATGCCATCACCCTGGATACATGGAAGAAGACGGTTAAACCATTTTTTGACGAACTGATCACTAAATTCGATATAGAAGAGGCATGGGCGGAGGGACAGCTCAAACAAATAACGCGCTGAGATATTTACTTTTCCCGAATTCGTGTTAATTTGTTCTAACGATGGGCATTGTCTGTTCACCGTTGATCAACCCGCCAGCGAGCGGGTTTTTTTATGGACATAAATTACCATTGCCATTCGCATGTGTATAATTCCCTGCTTTGCATCAGGCGATATTATGAGAAAGATTATTTTCCCAGCATTGTTTTTAGTGGCTTCCGCGCATGCCACTAACCAGCCAACGATGATGGTTTTCAAATGCTCTCCAGAACATTCTAAAAACAACACTATTGTTACTTGGCAAGATGTGAAGAAACAAGATGGCTGGCATCGTTATGCTAGCTGGAAAGATAAGGAGGGAGAGCATTATGGCATTGAGCTGTATTTCAATGGTTCATCGCCTAATAAGGATGGACAGATTGAGGATATATATGTGTTTGGCAATATGGATAGCCAGAAAAAAATATCAGGACCCGCAATCTCTATGATTCTCAATAAAAAGGCAAAGTTGCTAACTTACAGTATTACGAACGACTTGGTAGGGTCGGACGTGCACAACCCTCTGGAGAAAGGGACGTGCACCTTAAGCGATAAAGGTTAAATCTACTATCGAGCCACATCAGTATAACAACTTCATTAAAGCTGCCTTTTGGCGGCTTTTTTTATATCAGGCTCACGGGAATCATCTGCGACGAGCTTGGTTGATAAATCAGCCCAACGGTCCTGACCCTTTCAAACACACACAGCACCCCGTTTTTTCGGAGGTGATATGGCTAAACGTATGCAAGATAAAGAAAGCATTGCCGGAGTCTCATGGCTGATTGTCCTTGCTCTGTCATGCTGGGGCGGTCTTGTCCGATACCTGATTGACGTTAAGCAAAACAAAGCTACCTGGAGCTGGATTAACGCTCTCGCGCAAATCGTGGTTTCAGGATTCACCGGTGTCATCGGTGGGCTTGTCAGCATAGAAGGCGGCCTAAGTATTTACATGATTCTGGCCACTGCCGGTATCAGTGGGACTATGGGTTCTGTAGCGCTCACGTATTTCTGGGAGCGAATCACCGGAGTGAGAGCACAATGACAGCAGACAAGATTATCGAGGGTATCCTCGGCAAAGAGGGTGGTTATGTCGATCACCCCTCTGATAAAGGCGGCCCTACTCGCTGGGGTATCACGCAGAACACAGCGCGTGCATACGGTTACAAAGGCGATATGAAAGAGCTCCCTCGGGAAACTGCGAAAGAAATCTATATGCAGCAGTATTGGCTGGAGCCCAAATTTGACAAGATCGCCGAATTGTCACCATCAATCGCAGAAGAGTTATGCGATACCGGCGTCAACATGGGGCCGCGTGTTTCCACAACGTTCCTTCAGCGTTGGCTGACGGCACTGAACCAACGCGGCAAACTATATCCCGACCTGAAACCGGATGGCGTCATTGGGAACATCACGATCGCCGCGCTGCGCAGTTACCTAGCCGTACGGGGTAGCGCAGGGGTCACGGTGATACAGAAAGGGTTGAACTGCAGTCAGGGCGCACGGTATCTCGAACTTGCGGAAGCGCGGGAAGCCAATGAAGAATTTCTCTTCGGGTGGGTGAAGGAGAGAGTAAACCTATGAAGCTAATTATCTTCTTTCTGCTTGCGCTGGTGGTTGTTTTAACGTTGTTGCTGTTAAGAAAGTATACCCGGATTGAGTTTGTGGGACATGCTCGCCTGTTACTTAGAACTTGGTCTGTTCGTCTGGGGACTGCTGGCGCGCTGGTCGGTGTATGGGCGCAGTCATTCCCGGATGCCGCGCTTCATGCTTGGGCAATGCTGCCGCCGGATATCAAAAACATCCTTCCGCCAAATATCGTTGCACTAATTAGCCCTGCGCTGGTAGTGCTGGCGGTGCTCTCACAATATGTACGGCAGCCGGCATTGAAAGATAAGGCCGACAAACAGAAGGAGCCGAAGCAATGAGTTTTGAAATTATTGCTGAGCTGGTGGTCCTTATCCTGGGTGCTATCGCTGGTGCATTCGGTATTGGCCATGCTCGCGGTACCAGCAAGGCAGAAGCCAAATCAGCACAAACGCGTACTGAAGAGAAAGCCGCTGCTAGCGTCGCCGCGTCTGAACGGAAAGAGGAAGCCACAAGAGAGGCCTGCAATGTACAGCAGACAGTTAGCCATATGCCTGATGACGATGTTGATCGGGAGCTGCGCGAAAAGTTTACCCGCCCCGGTGGTGGTTGATACGGCCTGCAACTGGGTACGAATCATCTACCTGACCGACCACGATATCAATGTGCTGGATAAGCAGACCAAGCGCGACATTCTGGCGCACAACAAATCAGTGCTGGCCAATTGCTCGCAAATTACAGAGAAGGGTGCTAAGTAATACAGAGAAGGTCTAACTTATTGATATATATACTGCCACATTAGTAAAAATCTGAAAGCGAGACAATAGAGCGGTAAACAATGAAAAGTTTGTATCTAATTCATGGGCGCTAATGCACTATTGATTTTTAAATTCCTTCAATCTAAGAAGCTGCCCATGACGAAAAATTCACTTCCTAAACTTCCCCACGATTATCGTTACGGAGACGAACACTCAATCCAGCCTCATTCTGATGGGGAATATTTTGCGCCACAGGGGTGTGTTATCAAGTCTGTTGATCTTTCTAACGGAATGGTTATCTATGTTCCTATCCAGCGCTACATTGAGCATTTAAATATATGGGTCACTGTCTAAGGAACCCTCGAGTAATTTGTTAGCAACCCACTTGGTTGGAGCGAATTGATCATTGGTATCAAAAGAACAGCATATACATCTTTTGTTCTGGTTCAATGTTCTGGATAGTAGTGAATAATTAATATAAAGGGCTTTTTCAGTAATTAAATGATATCGATAGCCAAAATGAAGCTATCATCTCGTAACTACTGCCAGCTAACACCGAAATGGCAGAGGTCAGTTATTAAGCAGAAAAGTCTCACCCGGGTGGCTCCTTAGAGATTTTAGTTTTCTAACTGGTATTAACCAAAGGTCGCATCTTTATGCGGCCTTTTTTATTGTGCGCAACAAGTATCCTGTAGGTAACCGCTCTGCTTGTATACGTGGCAAGGATAAATGCGAATGTATCACAGAGGCCATTCTCAGAGTGACCTCGATAATGCCCCACATCGCACAGAGGTAAGACATGTCAGAGATCACCGCATCCGAACAAATCCGCCTAGATATCATCAAGAAAGTTAACTACGACACTGCCGCGGCTAAGCTGGCCATTGATTGGGTTGGCGATAGCTATCTCAAAGCAGAGCTCTTTGCAGACTCTTTCGATCGTGTTTACACGGAAAGTGAGATTGTCTCGAAAACCCGAAAGGCGATTCAGGAAGCAACCGAAGCGCTGGCACTGTTTGATACAGTCACGGAGCAGTCCAGTTAAGTCGTTACAGCAGGCATTCTATGAGTGCATGTGATAATGACGATTTGTGGTGTACTTGTTAATCGTCAAAGAAGCAGGAGATAGAACGCAACTATCACGATGGCTACCCTACAGAGAGAGGCACACCCGAGCCAATATGTACACCACAACCCACACAGGCCACAGGCGTTCGCTGGTGGCTTTTTTTATTGGAGTAATCCATGGCAAAGCCGGACTGGGGCGAGCTTCAGCAACGGTTCCTGTCCGATCATGCCGCAACCGGCGTATCACCGAAGGATTGGTGTGAAGCGCAGGGACTGAATTACGCTACTGCCCGCCGATATATCAAGAAACCCACTGCGCAAACTGCGCAAAAACCTGCGCAGAAGAAATTGCGCACTGCGCAAAAGGAAAAGTGCGCAGAAGAGCTGGTGGATAGCAAACTGAGTCCAAAGGTAAAGCGCTTCATTGCCGAATACCTCAAGGACAATAACGCCACTGCCGCCGCAGAGCGAGCGGGTTATAGCGACCCAAACTATGGCCGTCAGCTTCTAACGAATCCTAACGTTGCGCAGGCCATTGCGCAGCAGCAGAAAGCATCCATCGTGCGCACGCTGGGAAGTGCCGATGAAGTGCTTGAGCAGATGTGGCGGCTGGCAACGTTCGACGCCAACCAGCTTTCTCAGTATCGCCGCGGGAGCTGCCGTTACTGCTGGGGCTTCGGTCATCAGTATCAGTGGCGCGATGCCGTAGAGTACGAAGAGAAGCGCCTCGAAGCACTTGAGCGTAAACGTCGGGAACCTTTGGATGATGGGGGATACGGCTACGACCACACTAGCGCACCTAACCCGGAATGTCCTCGCTGCAATGGGGATGGTATCGGCCAGCCTTTCTTCGCTGATACGCGCAAGCTGGAGCCTGATGCAGCGCTTGCCTATTCCGGCGTGAAGCTCGGAAAGAACGGTGTGGAGATAACCGCTATCAGCCGCGAGCGAATGTTCGAGGCGGTGATGAAGCGTCTCGGCCTGGCTGATAGTGAATTCGCCCAGCGCCTGCAGCAGATAGAAATTGAGCGCCGGCAGCTGGAGATCGACAAACTTCGCAAAGAACTGGCCGCTGACCCGGAAGATGACGAGCCAACGCCAGTTGCGATCAATATCAACGTAGTCGATGCGCGAGTGAGGGAAGAGGATGGCGATAGCACCGACGCTTAACGTTCCTCAGGCCAAATTCCTTGCGATGCAGTACAAGTTTAAGGCCTATGTCGCCGGCTTCGGTTCTGGCAAAACATGGGTCGGTTGTGGCGGCATCTGCAAAGGAATGTGGGAACACCCAAAAATCAACCAGGGTTACTTTGCCCCTACGTATCCGCAGATCCGTGACATCTTTTATCCCACCGTTGAGGAAGTAGCCAATGACTGGGGGCTGAATGTCAAAATCAACGAGGGGAACAAAGAGGTTCACTTCTACGCCGGGCGCCAGTATCGCGGAACCACGATCTGCCGCTCGATGGAGAAACCACAAACCATCGTTGGTTTTAAAATTGGTAACGCGCTGATTGATGAGCTGGACGTGATGCCCGCGCAAAAGGCGCAATTAGCCTGGCGAAAAATCATCGCGCGTATGCGTTACAAGGTGCCCGGCCTGCGTAACGGAATAGACGTCACCACGACGCCGGAAGGGTTTAAATTCGTTTATCAGCAGTTCGCAAAGGCTGTGCGTGATAAACCCTCTCTCTCAACGCTGTACGGACTGGTTCAGGCCTCGACGTTCGACAACGAAAAGAACTTGCCGGCGGACTACATCCCGTCATTGATGGAGTCATACCCGCCGGAACTGATAAAGGCTTATCTGCGTGGCCAGTTCACCAACCTGACCAGCGGGACGATTTACCATCAGTTCGATCGTAAGCTGAATAACTGCCGGGAAGAGGAGCAGCCCGGCGAGCCTCTGTATATTGGTATGGATTTTAACGTCGGGAAGATGGCCGGGATTGTTCACGTGTTACGTCTGGGGCTTCCGTTTGCGGTGAATGAAATCGTGAAGGCTTACGATACCCCTGACATGATTCGCATCATCAAAGAACGGTTCTGGCTGTACGACGGCAAAGATTATCGCAAGGTGCGTGAAATCTATATCTATCCGGATGCTTCCGGTGATTCTCGTAAATCCAGCAATGCCAGCGCCACTGATATCGCCCAGCTTAAGCAGGCTGGCTTCAATGTGGTTGTTAATGCATCAAACCCACCAGTGAAAGACCGCATCAACTCGATGAATGCCATGTTCTGCAATGGCAACGGCGAACGTCGCTACAAGGTGAACGTACAGCGCTGCCCGGTGTACGCAGAATCGCTCGAACAACAGGTCTGGGCCGAGAACGGTGAGCCGGATAAAACGGCGGATAACGATCACCCTAACGATGCCGGCGGGTATTTCATTGTGAAGCAATTCCCGATCATCAAACCAACCGGAAAAGTCACCCAACTGCGGATGTAAAAACATGCCTGATATTTCAACGCCCAACCTCGACTATAACGATATGGTTGAGGCATGGGATATTAATGATGCGCTGATGGGCGGCACGCTGGAAATGCGCCGGCAGGGCAAGAAGTATCTCCCGAAATGGCCGAACGAAGATCCTGAAAGCTATAAGGAGCGTTTAGCTTCGGCAACGTTACTACCTGCCTATGAAGAGGCCATTAAACAAAACATCGGGCGAGTGTTTGCTGAGCCGACGGTATTGAGTGAGGACTCTCCTGAACAAATACGAGAGTTGTCGCCAGATATTGATATGGAAGGAAACCGGCTCGATGTCTGGGCACAGCAATTTTTCAGCATCGGATTCCAGTATGGTCTGGTACATGCGCTGGTGGACTTCCCGAAAATTGACCCGGAGGCAGTAAAAACTAAAGCCGACGAAAAAGCCGCGGGATCCCGCCCGTATGCTACGATGTTAAATCCTCGCCAGGTCATCGGCTGGAAATCGAAAGTGGTTAAAGGGAAAGTGGTGCTGACCGATCTGCGTATCAGAGAGGTCATCATTATTGATGGCGATGATTACGGGCAAACGAAAGTTGAGCAAATACGCCATATCATGCCGGGTAAGGTTGAAATTTATCGCCGAAATAAAGGTGAAAATGGTGAAAGCCAGTGGCAGATTCACGACGAGTGGGAAACCAGTCGCGATGATATTCCCCTGGTGACGCTTTACACGAAGCGAACAGGCTTTATGCGCGGTTCACCGCCACTGCTTAATCTCGCTTTACTGAATATCAAGCACTGGCAGAGTCAGAGTGAACAGGACAACATCCTGCATGTCGCTCGTGTGCCGTTGCTGGTGGCTTACGGTCTGGCTGATGGCGAAACGTTGACGATAGGTTCTTCCTCTGCGACTCGTTTCGATGACCGCCAGCGGCAGGGACTGGAATATGTCGAGCATACCGGGGCTGCGATTGAAGCCGGTAAGATTTCCCTTGAGGATCTGGAAAACCAGATGCGTCAGGCCGGCGCAAAATTGCTGCGCGCGGAAAACACATCGACTAAATCCTTAGACCAGACTCACGAAGAGCGGATGCAGGAGAATTCACCTCTCTACACCATGGCAAGCTCGCTTGAGGATGCGCTCGATAATATCCTGCAGATTATGGCGGAATGGCTGGGCGAGAAAGAAGGCGGCAATGTCGATGTACGCACCGAACTGGACGTTTCAGCCCAGACGTTTGATGCCGCAGCTGCAACGGCTGTTCAGTCGCTCCGTCAGGGGGGGGATATACGTCAGGTTGATGCTGTTCGCGTTTTGCAGGCCCTCAAATTTATCGATCCGGACGCGAAGCCCGAAGAGGTAATCGACGAGTTGCGGAATCAGCAGGTCACGCTTGCCGGCGGGCTGAGTAACCAGGGGGGTGCAAATGGCAACGGCGAATGACAAGCTTCAGGATGAATCGATAGCGCATGCGATATGGGTAGCGCGGTACAGCACCAGCGTTGCAAACAGAATGATAAAAATCCTGAATGACAGCGATGCGGAACTGACAGCCAGATTGCTGGTGGCGATGGATAGCCTGGATGCTGACAGCTTTACCGTGTCGCGAATGGAAGCGCTGCTCGTTAGTGTCAGAGCTCTCAATCGTGAGGCTGTGCAGTCAATGTACGCGGGCCTATCTGATGAGCTGCAGCAACTCGCCCAGCACGAAGCAGGCTTTCAGATGAGCCTGTTCCAGTTTGCGATCCCCGATGATGTTCTATCGCTTCATCCACTGGTGGGCATTTCACCGGATGTCGTTTATGCAACTGCGATGGCACAGCCGTTTCAGGGGCGCCTGCTTTCGGAGTGGGCAGATAACCTTGAAGCTGACAGGATGGCTAGAATATCCAATACAGTGCGGCAGGGTTTTCTCCTGGGCGATACCCATGAGCAAATCGCCAGAAAGGTCCGGGGTCATGCTAACCGTGGCTATCAGGATGGCGCGCTGCAGATGAGCCGCTCCAATGCTGGCAGTATTGCAAAAACGGCTGTAGGGCATCTTGCTTCGACTGCCAGGAAAAGCTTTGCAGACGCGAACGATGACATTTTGAAGGGTAAGCAGTGGTTATCCACTTTGGATAACCGTACATCAAAAGACTGTCGGATTCGCGACCGCCTCAAGTACACACTGGATAACAAGCCGATCGGCCATAAGGTGCCGTATCTGCAGGGACCCGGGAAAATCCATTTCTGCTGTCGCAGCGTCGAAACCTACATCCTGAAATCGTCTGATGAGCTCGGTATTGCTGTAGGGCAAATATCAAATAGCTCACGCGCCAGCATGGACGGGCAGATGCCTTTGGATACCGATTATCAGGGCTGGTTCTCGCGCCAGTCGTTCACGCGACAGTCCCAGATCGTTGGCGTAACCCGGGCCCGGCTGATTCGTGACGGCGGCATGTCGCCTGATGACCTCTACAACGACAAGGGCGAATGGCTGACTCTGGAGCAACTTCGTAACCTGGATGCTCAGGCGTTCAGCAACGCCAGACTTTAAAGCTTTTTAAGTCTTCAATCAGGCTGCCTCCGGGCGGCCTTTTTTATTGCCGTGATCCGGATGGTGAGCGGTGCAACGGTCGGATGACCACCGAAAAGGTAACCACATGAAACTGAAAACAGTCGAAGTTAACGGCAAAAGCTATGCAGAAGTCGATTCCAGCGGTTTACCCGTCTACGTCCACGATGACGGCCAGGAAGTTGGTTTTGATGCTGTGCAGGCCGTTGGGAAAATCTCCTCTCTGAATGGCGAGGCAAAATCTCATCGTGAAGCCAAAGAAGCCGCTGAAGCCGGTCTGGCTAAGTTTGCCAAAATCGGCGATCCGGCAAAGGCGCTCGAAGCGCTGGAGATGATGACTAAAATCGACCAGAAAAAACTGATCGACGCAGGCGCCGTTGATCAGGTTAAAGCGGATATCACCAAATCCTTCCAGGCGCAGCTTGATGAAGCTACCCAGCGTGCGACGACCCTTGAAGGCCAGCTTTATCAGGAAATGATCGGCGGCCGTTTCTCTGGGTCGAAATTCATCGCAGATAAAGTAGCAATCCCGGCAGATATGCTTCAGGCGCGGTTCGGTCAATCCTTCAAAGTCGAGGATGGCAAAGTCGTTGCCTATGACGGTTCAGGCAACAAAATTTATTCCCGCTCTAAACCGGGCGAACTGGCGGCCTTTGATGAGGCGCTGGAGTTCCTGGTGGAGCAGTACCCACAGAAAGACCACATTCTGAAGGCCAGCGGCAACCAGGGAGGCGGCTCACGGCAGTCTCAGCATTCACTCGGGCAGAAAACGATGAAACGCGATGCGTTTACCAGTTTGAGCCCGACAGATCAGCAATCAACTCTCAAAGACGGTATCACCATCGTCGATTAATTCTTTGCCAGCTGCCGGATGGCTGCTGGTGCCGGAGCTGGATAGCTCAACCAACCCTATATTTTAATCTCCAAGGAATCCATACACATGGCTAATACGCTTACCGGGTTGATCCCGACTATCTTCACGGCTCTGGATACCGTATCTCGCGAACAGGTCGGTTTTATCCCGGCTGTATCGCGTAATGCGAAAGCTGATGCAGCTGCGAAGGACCAGACTGTTACTGCGCCGGTTGCGCCACCGGCAACCACTGTTGATATTACCCCGGGGGCTACTGCGCCAAATGACGGCGACCAGACGATCGGCGCCGTTGATGTCAAAATCACCAAATCCAAAATGGCCCCGGTCAAATGGAACGGTGAGGAACAACTGGCGCTGGGGCCCGCAGGGACATACAACACCATCCTTGCTGATCAGTTTAAGCAGGCTTTTCGCGCGCTGGCTAATGAGATGGATGCAGATCTCGCGGCTTTGTATTTCGCTTCCTCCCGCGCTGTCGGTACGGCTGGTACTGCTCCATTCGGGATTGCGGGCGATCTGTCAGATGCGGCAAATGCGCGCCAGGTATTGTCCGATAACGGCTCCCCGACTACCGATTTGCAGATGGTCCTTGGTTCCTCTGCGATTGCTAACCTCCGTGGTAAACAGTCAGTTCTGTTCAAGGTGAACGAGTCTGGTACCGATGCGCTGCTGCGTGAAGGTATCGTGGGCCGTCTGGAGGGATTCAACATCCACGAATCTGCACACGTCAAAAAACGTGCAGCATCGGCTGCCGCTGATTATCTGGTAAATGGTGCAAAATCTGAGGGTGACATCCTGATCGCGATTGATACCGGCACGGGTTCTTTCACGGCAGGTGATATTGTGACGTTTGACGGTGACAGCAACAAATACCTCGTTGCTGCAGCTACTGCTACCACTATTACCCTGGCGGCACCGGGCTTGCGTCAGGCGCTGGCGGATAACTCCGCGATTACTACCGTAGGTGGATATACCGCAAACATGGCATTCGACCGTAACGCGTTCCTGCTGGCTGCGCGTACCCCGGCAATGCCGCAGGGCGGTGATACTGCGGATGACGTCATGAACGTTACTGACCCGGTGTCAGGCATCACTTATCAGGTTGCTCTGTACCGCCAGTATCGCCAGGTGCGTTACGAAGTCGGTTTGTCCTGGGGCGTAGCAGCAGTTAAGTCGGCGCACTCAGCGTTGTTGCTGGGCTGATAAATAGGGGCTTCGGCCCCTTTATTTTTGTGGAGGGCTTATGGCCGGATTAACAAAAGAGCAGCGCGCACAACGAGCTGCTGAGCAAACTGCGTTTACGCAGGCGGATAACAACGTATCTGTATCGACCACATCGCAGTTGGTGGCGATGGTTACCGATTTCCCGGCATTCCCCGGCGCTCCTAATACCGCCAACGTTCACCCTGATGAAGTGGAGAACTGGAAGGCGCACGGCTGGAAAGAAATGGAGTGATGCATGATCACTTTCATCACCGTTGGAGATGTCAATTCGATTCTCGGTGCCACCTGGACAGATGAAAGCAAAAAAGCCAAATCTGTGCTGATGACTAATACCTGGATGAATGGGCTTAACCTGAAACTGCCGTGCGATAAGGCAACTCACGAAACCATCATTCCTGACGATGTAAAACAGGCTGGCGCCTATGCGGCGCTGGCGGCGGCAAATGGCGGGTTGTATCAGCAGAAAACTGACTCTGGCGTGCTCCTCAGCAAGACGGTAGATGCCGACGATGTCAGCGTTTCCAAAACCTTCGCAGAACTTGCTACCAACAGCTCTGCATTGCTTGATTCTGACCTGCAGCTGGCTCTGGCCATGCTTAAGCCATACGGTGTTAATCAGTCGCAGGTGCGGCTGGTGAGGGGGTAACATGCAAAATCCGGATGTGCATTATGCCGGTGACGGGCTCGGTCCTCGCGATGTGTTTGTGAATGGAAACCCGATCAGACATGTCGTTTACGCAAACCCGGCAAAGGGCGTTGTTGAGTTTGCTCCGCTCCCGCTGCGGGTTAAGCGCAGCGGCGCAATTTATACCCGAAAACTCCACGGTACGGTGATCGTTAAACCTCAGCAGCGTAGTGGTGGGTGCAATGGGAATTCGTGACGAACTGCAAACCGAAGTCGCTGCGGCATTCGATACCGACCTGAAGGATGCTGTTAAGGATTTCACTGGAACATACACCGTACGAGGTGACTGGGACCCGGTTACGGAAACCGGCACTGAAACGCAGGTGACTTACTCGGGGCGCGGAGTGCTGGCGCGCTATAAACTCCGCCGCATCGATGGTGTTAACATCCTTCATGGTGATGTGAAACTCACAGCCCTCGTTAATGAGGTCACCGACAAGCCAGAGGTTGAGCACATCATCACGGCACCTGACCCGATCACTGGCGTACTCCAGCGCTACGAGGTCATTAGCGCTTCTGCAGACTCTGCTGGTGCTGCGTACTCCATTCAACTGCGGAGGGCGTGATATGGCTAAGGGCTGGAACATTGACCCGGCGGCATTCGCCGGGCTGGTGGAGGACGACGTCAGGTTACGGCAAAGAACCATCGCCATTCAGCTGCTGAATGAAATCGTCCAGCGATCGCCTGTAGGTAACCCGGAGTTATGGGCTATCAACGCCACTGCGGTGCAGTACAACAAAGCGGTAGGTGAATGGAACGAATCTCTTTATGCCGATCCTGCCAACCTGACAAAGACAGGCCGTCTCAGAAAGAAAGCACGTGTTAACGATGGCATGGATATCCGGCGTCCGGCTGAGTATCGCGCAGGAACTTTCCGGGCGTCACACTTTGTCAGTATTGGAGAACCAGATCATTCAATACCATCAGAGCCTGACCCGCGCGGAACAATGACATTCCTCAACGGGAAAAATATCATCAATCAGGCGCCGGCCTACTCGGTGATTTACATTCAGTCAAACCTCCCTTACTCCGTACCGCTGGAGAATGGCCACTCTACGCAAGCGCCGACAGGCGTCTATGCCGTCTCATTTAATGGTGTGATTCAGGCCTACAAATGACCCTCACAGAAATAAGAAACGTTGTCATCAGACGAATGACGACGCAGACCGCTATTGCCCAGGATGCGGTGGATTATCCAAACGGTCCTGTATTCGATCCCAGCGGTCGAAAAATCTGGGCGCGTCTTACTGACATCCCCGGACAAGCAGGTGCTAACGAAATTGGAGCGGGCCCGACTGTCCACCGAACAGGGGTTCTCATCATCCAGCTTTTCGTCCCTGTTGGTTCAGGCACTCTGCAGCTGACTCAGGCCGCCGACAAATTAACGCAACTCTTCGAGTTTCAGGACGACGGAGCGCTGAGTTATTTCGCCGTATCCGCCATCCCGGCAGGTGAAACCGATGGCTGGTCTCAGCTCAATCTTCAAATCCCTTATCGCGCTCTGTAGCGCACAATCAACAGGAGGCTCCTGTGAGTTCAGGCGCAAAAGTAGTAACCGCGTTTATTCGCGAAACCACACCGGGAGAGACACCCTCTGCTGGTGTCTGGAACCTGTTACGCCGTTCGTCGTTCGGGCTGATGCCAACGCAGAACACCAACGATAACGATGAAATCGGCGGTGATCGTATGGCGCAGGGCGTTTCCCGTGGCACGATTGATGTCGGCGGTGATGTCGGCACCAAATTTCGCTGGAATCAGCATGATGATTTTCTGGCGAGCTGTTTCGGAGCGGATTGGCTCGATAATGTGCTGACGATGGGCAACAACCGCATTACTTTTTCAGTTTCTTCATACGCTGATGATGTAGGGATCGCACAGATTGCCCGCGGTTGCCAGGTTGCAACTTTCCAGATTGAAATCCCGAATGATGGCGACATCACTGCGACCATTACCTTCGCCGGGCTTGACTGGGAAACCAAAGCCGACGATACCAGCTATTTCACTAACCCGGTGGATGGTGCTGGCGCGCTGCGCTATTCGTTTAAGGAAGTGACAGGCCTGAGTCTGAACGGAGTGGCGGGTGGTGCCGGCTTCTGTGTGGATACGTTTAATATCCAGTTTGATAACAACATGCAGACTCAGCGCTGTATCGGTACCGGCTCAGCATTTGCTGGCGCAAACATTCCGACGACCTTTACACCGTCAGGCCAGATCACGCTGTCATGGTCCAAGGCGGCCTGGGAGATCTACAAAAAAACCTTCACCGGCGAAACGGTGCCGTTTACCTTCACGCTGGAGAACGCCGA
The DNA here is from genome assembly GCF_040064515.1 of Klebsiella sp. CN_Kp104. Classification (NCBI taxonomy): domain Bacteria; kingdom Pseudomonadati; phylum Pseudomonadota; class Gammaproteobacteria; order Enterobacterales; family Enterobacteriaceae; genus Klebsiella; species Klebsiella sp. CN_Kp104. The sequence continues at coordinate 184,693 of NZ_JBEAII010000004.1, forward strand.
AGGCGCTTATACCTTCAGTTTTCCTGAAGTGCAGATTTCTGGCGACTGGCCGGACGCCGGGAATACTGACATCGTACAGGTTCAGCTCGATATCACGGCCGCCAATACGCCGCCAACCATTACCCGCGCGCCAAAAGTACCGGCGACGGCAATCAGTGTTGCGCCAGCCACTTCAAATGGCGCAGTCGGCTCTACGGTGACATTAACTGCCACGCTTACGCCTGCTGATTCAACAGATATCGTCCAGTGGACGTCATCTGACCCTGCGATTGCCAGCGTAGTTTCTACCGGGCAAAAAACGGCGAAAGTGACACGCAATGCTGCCGGGAACGCCACGATCACCGGGAAGGCTCGCACCTTTACGGCAACCTCTGAAATCACTGTCACCGCACCTTAATTTCCCTGACCCGTTCCGCAGAACATCGCGGTTCGGGCTTTTTATGGAGTCTGTATGCTGATTATTTCTTCTCGACTTGATCTGAGTGGCGAGCGTTGGTTTTTCCCTTTTAAAAAGCCTGATGGCCGTAAAAAGAAATTCACACCTGAAGAAGAAGCACTGTTTAAACTCCGCCTGCTGGTGACCAGCAGCGAGAATCCACAGTACCGCTCACGCAATGCGCTAGTGCGGCGCCATATCGACAAAATGGACGCGAGCTATCAGGTCGGTACCGACGCGTTCGATCTCGCCAGCGTGGGTGAAATTGACTCAATTGATGATCTGCTCATCGATAACTGCGCGCGCTTTCTTTTGAAAGACTGGGAGGGAGTAGGTGAGCTGGTGGATGGTATTGAGAAGGCTGTAGCGTATACGCCCGAACTTGGCGTCGCGTTACTGAAGCAGAACCCCGCGTTGTATTGGCTGATTCTGGCAGAGGCTGCAAACATAGCTCAGGGTAAGGAGCAGCAGACTCAGGAAACCGTAAAAAAGCCCTAGAGGCGCAGGCGTGGCTAAAGGAGTTCGGGGGCGAAAGGGGAGATAAGGCTAAATGGCGCCGGGAGCAACTGAACCTTCCACCGATTCCTGAGCCAGAAATTGATGAAGTAACAGGGGAGATCCTCAATGCCTATGCCATGATATCGCGCAGCAGGAAATATGCTGGCATGGCCGGAGTACCGCTCCCATTATCCCTGAATGATATTGAGCTATATCTGGCATCGCGCACCATCCTGATTGACCGCACCGAGTTTGACGCCGCTATCCTGGCGCTCGACGATGCGTGGCGTGACGAGTGGGCAGCGGAGCAGAAACGACAGGAAAAACGCTAAATAATTGTAGCATTGCGATGCATAACTCATGTGTTAGGATGTTTCCGATTGCAATCAAAGGAAATATAAAATGAAAAAAGTCATCGCATTGGCGCTTGGAGCGCTGTTACTTTCGGGTTGTACTGTGCGTGTTGCAGACTTAACTGTAGCAAGTACCAAAAACTACAACCTTAACGGGGGCAAGTTCTACAAAGGTAAACGAGTTACTGCTGAAGATAGCTACCCGGTCATCATCTTCCCTACAGGGATCCCTAACGTGAAAACTGCAGCAGACCGCGCGATTGAAAAAGATCGTTGTGCTGTTGGTCTGTCAGACGTAGTTGTCACTCAGCTAAACCATGCTTTCCTGTTTGGTAAAATAGGTCTGCGTGTTGAAGGCAACCTTGTGATTGACCGCAGTCTGCCGGGTTGCGAGAACGCAAGCTGATTTATTAAGCCACCTCCGGGTGGCTTTTTAACTGATGGGTAGGGGTATGAAAGCAATTTTTGTAGGATTGGTATTATCCTTTTTTTGTACATATTCTTTTGCTCAGATTGAGGAAGTGCGGTTTTTGGATAGCATGAAATCTCAAGCGTGTAATGGAAATAAGGCGTGTGAGTCTATATTCATATCAGCAATTAGTATGACATCGAATATTGCTAGATATCATGGCGAATGCCTTAGGGACGGTGACACCTCCAGGCAATGCCTCAATGCCAAGATTACTTACGATCATATAGCATCTGAGTATGAGCAAGATAAAAAAGCTAGGCAATGAACCATGCATCCGACAGGGGGCTGACTTAGCTATAGCTAAGCGGTGTAATGCAATGCCTTGCAATAAAGAAGATAACCTTCACTGATTATCACTTCTTAAACTATTCTTAACCCGCTTAATCAGCGGGTTTTTTATTGCCCGGAGATCGCTAAATGACAGAACAAACCTCCCGCCTTGCCATTGTTATTGATAGCTCCGGAGCAGAGAAACAGGCCGATAATCTCGCAACTGCACTGGTAAAAATGACTCAGGCTGGAGACCGTGCTGCTTCGAGCGCTGGCAAGGTGATAAAGGCTACGGACGAAGAAAAGCAGGCTCTATCTGAACTTCTTGATCGTATTGACCCGGTGAATGCTGCCCTGAATAAGTTGGACAAACAACAACAGGATTTGGCGAAGTTCAAATCGAAAGGGATGGTAGATACAGATACATTTGAGCTTTATTCAAAGCGAATTGAAGAGACTCGTAACAAATTAACCGGCTTTCGTGACGACTTGAAAAAAACTGGGCAGTCTGCTGCCCAGACAGCTTTTGCAATGCGCATGATTCCCGCTCAGATGACGGATATCGTAGTCGGACTTTCTACAGGCCAATCCCCTTTTATGGTGCTTATGCAGCAGGGGGGGCAGTTAAAAGATATGTTTGGCGGTATTGGGCCAGCTATTAAGGGAGTTGGTACCTATGTTATGGGGTTGGTTAACCCTTTTACGATTACTGCCGCAGCTGTTGGTGTTCTTGGTCTTGCTTACTATAAAGGCGCTCAAGAGCAGGACGAATTTTATAAATCCCTCGTATTAACTGGTAATCAGGTAGGGAAAACATCCGGTCAACTTGCTGATATGGCTGCTCGTGCAGGAGCTGTTGCAGATTCAACCACCGGGAAAGCCGCTTCAACGTTAAATCAGTTAGTTTCATCTGGAAAAGTCGCAGGCGATTCACTGGAGCGTGTAACAACTGCAGTCATAAAAATCAGTGACGCGACAGGAATAGCCACTGAAAAACTTGTGAGTGACTTCAACGATATTGCAGCTGATCCGGTTGCGGCCATTACTAAACTAAACGACCAATACCATTTTTTAACTCTGGCAACCTACAACCAGATTAAGGCCTTGCAGGATGAAGGGAATCAGCAAGAGGCGGCACGCGTAGCGACCGATGCGTACGCCAATACCATGCAGCAGCGTGCAAATGATATTCATCAGAATCTAGGCCTTCTTGAAAGTGCCTGGGACTCGCTGGGGAAAGCAGCTAAAGGTGCATGGGATGCGATGCTCAACATTGGGCGCGAGCAGACCCTACAAGTCAAGTTAAGTACCTTAAATGAAAACATTGCCGAGGCGCAGAAAGGTCAGGCGGATGGGGGTTTTTGGAACGGGTTAAATGCTCGGTTTAGTAACCTTCCGGAGATGCTCAAACAACGGGATGCTATTCAGTCGCAAATTACAGCGGAAGATACGCTAAATGATATTTTGTCAGATCATGACAAAGCAGAACAAAAGCGCATTAAAACTCAGCAGGAAGCGGATCGAGTTAACCTTCAATACTTGAGCAATGCTGATAAGCGAAATAAAGCTATTAAGCAGCAGAGTGAGTTCTTGAAGGCTGGCGCTATCACGGCAGACCAGTACGCTAAAAATGTTTCTCGTATTAACGAGATGTATAAAGATCCAAAAGCACCAAAGATCGCGAAGACGCCTCAAGGAAAAGCCTACGCAGAGGACGCAGCAACTCGGCTTCTTGACCAGATACACCAGCAGACTGCCGCGATGCAGTCCCAGTTGGATGCCAGCGATAAACTTAATAGCGCTACGCAGGCACGGGTTAAGTTCGAACAGCAGATCGCTGACCTCAAATCTAAAACGCAACTAACCGCCGACCAGAAGTCGATTCTTTCCCGTTCTGACGAAGTATTGCAGGCCTATAAGCAGCAGGAGGCTTTGCAGAGTTCAGTTAAAACGCTGGATGACTACCGGAAAATGCAGGAGCAAATTGCACCAAAGGAATTGCGCCAAAATGAGACGTTGCAAAAACGCCTCGAAATTCTTCAGAAGATGGTTGAGCTGAAGAAACTGACGCCGGAGGCTGCTGGGAAGCAGGCGAGCGACCTGATTGGTAAATCAGTGCTGCCTGATTCCGTTATATCAGGTGTGAACAAGGCCGGTGGTACGCTGACGTCTGGAGCAACCAATAGTGACCTGTCAGGGCAGGGATTGAACATGATAGGGCTGCAAATAGAGCCGCAGCTTGAGGTTATCGAAAAGCTGAAGCAAGCCCAGACTGATTATGCTTCCTGGCTGAACCAGCAGCAGCAGGCGATCACACAAAGTACTTTACTGAATGAGCAGCAGAAGCAGCAGCAATTGCTGGCTCTCCAACAGCAAGGACAACAGAACCAGCAAGCACTAAGCACCGCAGTTTATGCCGCACAGATGCAATCAGCGCAAAACTCTTTCTCCAGTATCACCGATTCGATGGGGGCGATGTTCGGCGAGCAATCTGTAATGTATAAAGCGGCATTTGTTACGCAAAAAGCTTTTGCGCTTGCTCAGGCGGCTGTTCAATTGCCAATGGCAATGGCGCAGGCGCTTTCAAGCCAGCCATTCCCATACAACTTAGCAGCAATGGCTACTGTTGCAGGCCTCATGGCTACAATAACGTCCAGCATCTCCAGTGCTGCCGCCGTCGGCTTTGCTTCTGGTGGATATACTGGCTCAGGCGGAAAGTATCAGCCAGCGGGTATTGTTCATAAAGGGGAGTACGTTTTCGACCAGGAGTCTACAAATCGAATCGGCGTGTCACAACTTGAGGCGTTACGGAACGGCAAGCCACTTGATGCCACATTGGGGCGTTCGGGGTTTGGGACTGGCGTTCAGAACGTTAGCAACAGCCAGCAAACGACCATCATCCGCCCCACAGTCACGGTTCCTCCAATAACCATCAATGGAAATCCTTCTGACGCGACTGTGCTGCTTGTACAGCAGGCTACTCGTGAAGGAGCAAAACAAGGTTACCAGCAGGTTGCTAACGATCTGGCAAAAGGGGTTGGCCAAGTGCACAAGGCATTAACTGGGGGGTATAACACTGGACGGAGAACAGGGTAATGGCTGAAATATTTTATCCGCATGACTATCTCCCTATGCCTTTACAAGAAGGCTATGGATTCCAGCCAGTCAGCCCTTTGAAACGAACTCAACTCACCACAGGCCGGGCGAGACAACGCAGGGCGTATACCTCGACTCCCACGGAAGCGACTGTATCCTGGTTTATGGAGAGCGATGTTCAGGGGCTAACGTTTGAATCGTGGTACCGCGATGCGCTCTCTGATGGTGCGGCCTGGTTCATGATGAAGTTGCAAACCCCCGCAGGCATAAAATTCTACAAATGTCGTTTTACGGATATCTATCAGGGGCCAGTGCTGGTGGCTCCCATCTACTGGCGGTATTCGGCGACGCTGGAGTTATGGGAGCGTCCACTATTGCCTCCGCCGTGGGGTAACTACCCCGAGTGGATAGCAGGTAGTTCACTGCTTGATATCGCATTAAACAGGGAGTGGCCAAAGCATGACGGTGCTTAACCGGCTTTATGCCAGTAGCGGATCGGAAGTCATCATTGAAACGCTGCAAATCAATATCGGTTCGACGGTGCATTATTTCTGCAAGGGCTACGACGATATTACAGCGACGACCGAAAATGGCGCTGTTATAACCTTTTCAGCCGCAGCTATCGATATCGCCATCCCGGCCAGAAACAGCGACGGTACACAGGATTTGAAGTTCGCTGTCAGCAACATAAAAGGGGAGGCGAGTACAGCGATTCGTGATGCCCTGGCAGCGAGGCAAGATGGCTCTATGACTTACAGGCAATATGTTTCAACGGACCTTAACGCTCCGGCTACCGTGCCGTATACGCTCGCTATCAAATCGGGATCCTGGACAGCGCTGCAGGCACAAATCACAGCCGGCTATATGAACGTTCTCGATACCGCCTGGCCGAGATTCCGTTACACCCTTAATGAGTATCCCGGCCTCCGTTACATGAGTTGAGGTTTCCCCATGTTTGAACCTGATAAATACCTTTCGGTCACCTGGCTGAAGGGCGGCAGAGTGTATCCGCAACTCGACTGCTTTGGCATCGTAAATGAGATACGACGCGACCTTGGATTACCCGAATGGCCAGACTTTGCAGGTGTGACCAAAGATGGCGGCGGCCTTGATAAAGAAGCCAGAAAGCTGATGTTGAAGCTTGAGCGTTGTGAACCATGCGTCGGCGCTGGCGTGGCGTGTTATTCGGGAACAATGGTCACCCATGTGGGGATTGTTGTTGAGCTGAACGGGTTGCTGCAGGTAGCGGAATGTAACCCCGGCTCGAACGTTTCTTTTATGCCGGTCTGGAAATTTAAACGGCGATTTATCAAGGTGGAATTCTGGCGATGACGATCAATATTTATCCCTCCCGGTTACCTGGCGGACCACTTGAAAGCCATCAGCATGCGCGCATAACCCTGCATGAGTGGATGCAGAGGAATGTCGAAAACTATGATCCCGGGCTGCCACAGCCAATCAGCGTTGAGATTGATGGCGTGCCCGTAGCATCAGAGGAATGGCCGCGGTGCGAACTGTTACCAGATACTGACGTGAAGATTTACCCCGTCCCTTACGCGACAGGCTTTGCCATTGCCGCCCTGGTTGTAGCGGTAGCCGCTGCAGCTTATTCCATCTACATGATGAATAACCTCGATACGGGAGCCTACGATTCATCTACGGGTAAGTCTCTGGACTTAAACCCGGCAAAAGCGAATACAGCAAAACTTGGCGATCCTATTCGGGAATTGTTCGGGCGTGCGCGGGTTTATCCGGATTATGTTGTTCAGCCGGTCAGTCGTTTTAACCCTGATGACCCAACCAGAATGACAGTTGAGATGTTGATCTGCGTGAGTCGTGGAAATGTGGCATTTGCTAACGGCGATATCAGGATTGGTTCGACGCCTATTTCCGCCCTGGGTGATTCATTCTCCTGGACACTGTATCCGCCGGGAGCGGATGTTTCCGGCGATCGCCGCAGTGAAAACTGGTTCAACTCTACCGAGGTGGGCGGAACGTCCAGCGGCAGCGGCCTTGATATGGCGCAGACGGCACCGGATTCATCCGATATTACCGCCGACAGCATGACCGTTTCGGGATCGTCGGTTTCGTTCACCGGGCTGAGCGATGATGATGGCGATGATTCTCTGCCTGAGTCCTGGGTGGAAGGTGCGCTGGTGACTATCATCGCGCCGACCAACTACCTGATTTCGTCTTCATCGGGTTACAGCGTCCTGTTCAGTGACACGCTGACTGAGATTAACCCCTATGCCGGCATGCCCGTTACGCTGGAAATTAACGGGGCAGAATATGATCTCTTCATCGCTACGTTCACGCCAAAGCAGGATGCTGTTCCGGGCGTGGGGGGATCGGCAGCTTCATTGCGCGGCAGTGCAGCCCCAACAACCTATGATTTTTCGACCAGCAGCCAGACGTTTACCCTGACTTGGCAGGCGACTACTTATACCGTTTCGCTGATCGCTAACTACGGCAATATGTCTGGCCTGCTGGCGGCAATCAATGAAGCGATAGCTGGGTCTAACCTGGTCGCGCAGGATGATGGCGGGGTAGTTCGCATCGTTGAGAAGTCCAGTCCGTGGCTGGGCGGCAGTATTACCGCCTCATCACTTCCGGTTTCCGTTTTCGGGGATAGTCCAGTTTTTACCGCTGGTACCGCATCCAGCGGCGGCAGCCCGGCGATCACCGCCAATGTTACCCTTGCTTATGGGAGTGGAAGCGGCGCGGCATTTTCCGGCATTCCTGAAGGGACGCAGCGGCTGTCGCTGGCGCATCGGGGAAATGAATACCGTATTGCCTCAGCAGATGGTACAACCGCGACGGTACAGCGAATGGTTAACGGAACCGTTGATAATACCTGGCCAGGCTACTCACCCAGGACGATGATTGATTACCAGGCGACCGGGATTAACGACAACAATAGCTGGATGGGCCCGTTTCTCGCCTGCCCGGATAATGAGGTGGTAAATGCATTTGAAGTGAATTTTTCATTCCCTTCCGGAATTTGCGGTTTCGGAAAATCCGGTGGCAAGAATTACCGTAACGTTGATTATGAAATTCAGTACCGGGTATATGGTTCTGGTTCGGGCTGGGTGAGCAAAACCGGACGGTACCGGATGAAGAACATTAATGCCCTGGGGTTCACTGAGCGATTTGAACTGGCTACCCCTGGACTGGTTGAGGTTCGCTGCCGGCGGCGTAATGAGCAGGGCAGTAAAAACTCCAGGGACTCTATGTACTGGCAGGCGCTGCGCGGCAGGTTACTGACCCGCCCGGCATCATATGCCGGTGTATCGTTAATGGCCGTGACGGTGGAATCTGGCGGCAAACTGGCGGCGCAGTCTGATCGGCGCGTAAACGTTGTGGCCACGCGTATTTATGATACCGGCGCCCCGCGGCGCATCTCCAGCGCGCTGTTTCATGTTGGTAATTCTCTTGGCCTGGCAATGGACACCGAAGCCATTAACACCCTTGAGGCAACCTACTGGACCCCGAAAAATGAGTATTTCGACTTCGCGACAGGTGACAGTGTCTCCGCGCTGGAAATGCTGCAGAAGATCACCACAGCGGGGAAATCATATTTCCTGCTGAGTGACGGGCTCGCATCTGTAGGCAGGGAAGGGATTAAGAACTGGTCCGGCATTATCAGCCCGCATGAAATGACCGAAGAGTTACAGACCACCTTCTCGGCGCCGTCCGCCGATGATTACGATGCTGTGGATGTCACTTATATCAATGGCACGACGTGGTCAGAAGAAACGGTGCAATGCCGGACTCCGGATAACCCCACACCGAGGAAAATTGAGAGTTATACCCTCGATGGGGTGCTTGACCCGAACCGCGCCTATCAAATCGGCATGCGTCGCCTGATGAAATACCTGTATCAACGGCTGGGCCATAACACGACAACAGAACTGGATGCGCTGGTCTATCAGTATGGCGATCGCATTCTGCTGACGGATGACATTCCGGGAAATAAAACAGTAAGTAGCCTGGTTATGGATATGGCCACATCTGGCGGTCAAACGGTATTTACCGTCTCCGAGCCACTGGACTGGTCCTTTGAAAACCCGCGCGCAATTCTGCGATACCAGGATGGTTCTGCCTCCGGGCTGCTGGTGGCCACCTTTGTCGGGGATTATCAGTTGTCCGTTCCGTGGCAGGCTGCTTTTGATGAAATTCTGCTGGACGATCCGAGCATCGAACCGCCGCGGCTGGTGTTCTGCAGCTCAACGCGAAGTGTCTACGATGCCATATTTGAGGAGATAGCCCCGCAGGCGGACGGAACCTGCCAGGTGACGACAAGACAATACAGCGACATTTTCTACCAATACGACGACGCCAGTTACCCCGGCAGCGTCTCTTAAAACCAAAAATTTCCCCGATTAACTTTCTTTCGCTCAAACCCTCGTTTGGGCGAAGCCTCTTTTTGGAGCAAAAAAACATGGCCTTTAACCCGCCGCTGGGATCGACCAACGCCGATGTTTTTATGGGCAACGTTCAACGTCTGGATGAACTAGTTAACGGTCCTGCAGCCGACGTTCCCGATCGTGCAGGTGACCCGCTATATTCCTGGCGCCTAACCCGTCAGAGCCTGATTCCTCTTAGCCGTCAGTACATGACACTTGCAGACGCACAGGCGGATATTGCCAACATTCCTGATGGCTCAGCGACCTATGTGCGCAGTGCTGACGGGAGTTCACTTGCGGATGAATATATCAACAACGGCGGAACACTGGAGGCAACCGGGCGTAAAATGCCGTCACAAAGTGGTATCGCCACGGCGATTAATTATTTACTGAGTGGTATTTATCCATCTGACGTATCCTCTTCATGGGAAATTACTAAGAATTTTGTCATTTTCAGGGATGGCACTTTTGCTGCTAATGACGCATGGGATGGGTATTTTGTTCCCTGCAAAGAAGGCGATCAGGCTGATTATTTTGGTGTTATCAACACAGTAACAGCTGGAGAAACAACTGCCTGGCTGATTCAGTGCGACAATAACAAAAACTACGTTAAGGTTCTGGCGGAAACCGTTTCGACAGGTGTTGCAACTGAGCAGGGAACTGTACACGGCGTTGCAACTCAGGAGGGGTATATTTATGTTCGCGTGCGTAATAGTGTAAACCCGAACTGGAATATCAACTTTCTCAAAAAGCATTTGATTACCACTGATGACTATTTGAACGGCATTTCTCAGCTTAACCAGGGGCTTTGGCCGGAAAGTGCATCATCTGTCTGGGAAATTACCCGCCAGTTTGTTTTGTTTTCTGGCGGTCTTTCCGGCTCTTATCCTGAATGGGATGCGTATTACATTCCTTGCAGCAAAGGGGACCAGGCTGAATATTCTGGCATTATTGATCTGGCAACCGCAGGGACCGTTACGGCATGGCTGATTCAGTGCGATACCGACAAAAAGTACGTGTCTGATTTAGCAGTCAATGTCACTACTGGTGATGCAACAAGGCAGGGCACGGTTAGAGGAACGGCTATCCAGGATGGTTATATTTATGTCCGGGTAAAAAATAGCGGGAATGCTGGGTGGTATATCAATTTCATGAAGAAGTTTCTGATTGCTTCTTCCGATGTTGGTATTGCTGGCGGGGTTGCTGAATATGACGTTTTAAAAGCTATCGGGGATAACGGTCAGTCCATTGATTACACCAAAAACGGCAATTACTATGTTTTTGGCGTCGTAATGCTGTATGACGGGACGATTAACAGCAGTGCCGGTAATGACTGGCTGGCGTATTACCTGCCAGTATCAAAAGGCGATCAAGTCACGATGTCCGGCATCTACGGTTCAGCGACCGTCGGCCAGCAAATGGCATATTTCATTCAGCTGGACCATGACAAAAATTTTGTTGCGCCCCTGGATATCTATATCAGTACCGGCGCCTCTGACGTCCAGTTAACCCGCAGCGTTATCGCTTCTCAGGATGGGGTGATGTATGTCAGGGTGCGGCGTGTACTGGGTGGCGTCGAACAGGCATACAGCGTTACAGCATTCCAGCGCAGCTACAAGCTGCTGCAGGACCTGTACGCTCTGCAAAATCAGGTTGATGACCTGATTAATAACGGGGCAGTGCAGACGCCTGTTATTGGTGCGACTCTGGAGCAGTTACCCGTAAAACTGGATAACAGATTTAACTACAACGCTGCCGTATATATTCAGGATAACGTTGTCACTGCCGGGAATTACACTTTCGCAGTTGGTACACGTGGGAACCGTCATCCCATCATCATGCGCAAAGAGAATCTCACCGGAGTGTGGACATATTTCGACCTTCACTATGTCACCGGAAACCCTTTAGCATCGCCAACCGAAGAAGATAGTCATAACGTTTACAGCCTGGGCGTGACGAAGGATGGTTATCTAATTGTCAGCGGGAATATGCACGCCAAACCGTGCCGGGCTGTTATATCCAATGCTCCATATGACATTACGGCATGGACGGCAATCAGTTATACCGCGTCAGCGGAGGTAACCTATCCTCGGTTTGTCAATTACCCGGACGGAACCACGCAGGCATTCTGGCGACAGGGGCTATCGGCTGCTGGTCAGTATTATTCAGCCCTGTTTAATGACACGACCAGAACGTTTGGACCTGTATTCCAGATTGCAGCAACAGACCTCAACGCGAACGCCTATGAACAACGCCTCGGTGTTGGCCGGGATGGTTCGCTGCACTTCTGCTTTGGCCTACGCGTCAATGCGAACACAGCAGATGCTAACCGCGGCCTGTACTATGCGAAATCGATGGATAAGGGACTGACATGGACAAACGCTGCCGGCACTGTAAATTACCCTGCACCACTGACAGAAGCCAACAGCGAGAAGATCGCTGATATCGCTCTGTATTCTGGTTATGTTAATCAGAATGGCGGCGCGTGTGATTATGACAGCCACTACCACACTTGCCTGTGGCAGACTGATGAGAATAACCATACGCAAATCGCTCATATCTGGTTTGACGGCTCAGACTGGCATGAGGAATTCGTTTCAAAGTTCACATTCAAGGTCAATACTACAAAGCCTCTACTGGACGGTTCCCTTAGTCGTCCGGCCATTGGCTGCAACAAGTATGGGAAAACATGGATATTCTATCGAACAACCGAAATGGGGCGCGATGGAGAAATCAGGGCAATCGATGTATCTGAGCCAGGTAACCCGGTAGAGCATATTGTTACCGGGTTCAATATGGGGACACTAGAGCTGGCGGTAAATACCAATACTCTGATGAACGATAACCAACTGCTGATGCTGGCAACTCGCGGTGCGATTGGTTATGCGGACCCTATGTACGCTCGATACACAGATGAGCCAGGGTATCTGTTAGTTGCAGTGATGCCTTAATAACCCCCACCCGATAACCGTATGCAAGAGTTACCGGGTGGGATTAAAGGGTCTCCCTACCAAATTCAACTTTATATCTGTGGAAGCAACATAGCCCTGATTAGTGCGGCTGCAATCGCATACCCACCAGTATCCGGGTCAGGATGCAATCCATCCCCCACCATCCACGGACGCGCGGAACCATAGGCATAATCTGCAGGGTGAACTCCGAAAGAGCTTTGCAGATTAAGGAATGCTACATCCTGCTCCCGGGAGAGTTCGTACATTTCCCGGGCATAGCTAGACATTGGGATAGTATTTCCTCCCGGACGGTTATTTTCTGCAGGACAAATCAGCATAATATCAGTGGTCGGCGACGCTGTGCGGAGGCGGTTAATCATCGTCAGGAGGTTTGATTTAAACGTCTCCGGAGTAATCTTCACCCCCTGGTCGTTTGTGCCCAACATGATGGTAGCCAGATTTGCTTTCAGGGTTGTAAATGCCGTCTCCCAGCGAGTTTCATCGGCATTCACCCAATTGTTAGTATGCGAACCACTACCACCAAGCTTATGCACGATGACACCCGGCTGCGTGGCGTTCTGGATACTGACGCCGTAAAGCACCACACTACCGGAAACCAGCGTTATCGTTACCGTTCCGCTACCTACAGTCGGCATCGACGGCATCGGGATCATCTGCATACCCGCTGCATAGGTGGACAAATCAATCTCCACCGGCGCTGCCATCCCTGGGGCGTTATAGCTGATTATTCCGCCGCCGCCTTCGGCGTAAAGCGTATAAGTGAACCCCAGGCTAAAGTCGTCATTCCAGGTCAGCGTCGCTCCTGCAGCAGCACTAGTGACTGATGAGATATCCAACCCGTTACCGGTGTTGTACTGGCAGGCGAAACCAGTTTGCGTTATCACCGTGCCGATAATATCGGTATTGTCGCCGAACTGGTCATAACCGAACGATCGATACCCAAAACCAATGGGCGGAACGGTGACCGTCGCCGCAGTACCGTTATAGAGATGCCATAATTTCTGCGCACATTTCAGGGCATAACGTACCTGCCCCCTTGTGTAGCTGTCACCAATCATCGCCCAGGAGAACTGCACATTACCGCCATAGGTAAGTTTGTTCAGTCGCATATGGGTTTCACGCAACCGTTCAAGTCCGTATGAGTCAGGAACGGTAGTATCTTCCGGTGCCGCACCGCCGCCAGTAACCGGAGTCCCGTCTGGCATCGTTGACAGCAAAGAGTAGGTAAATGCTTCATACGCCGTAGACACTTCACCCGCTTCCATCTGGAACGTATCGCTGATGGCAACGGACGTGGTGATCCGCACAAAATAGCAATCGGCAGGAGTGGTAATCACCCGGATATGCTGGCCCGTATCAGACAGAGAGCTGATGAACCCTTTATTCCTGGCATAGAAAGCGACGAATCGGGAGTCAGAGTTAAAGGCGAATTTCATCCCAGGTGTCACCGGGATAAAATCCGAGTAGTAGTACCGGGAATCAGGCTCATGAATTATGCCCTGCTCATCGATATAGCCAGATTTTCTGGTGTTTTTGTTATAGAGGTTTTTCCCCGATACAAGAAGCCCTTGCTGAACGAAGTTAATATCAAGCCCATCAGCGAGCACCATTTCCCCCGGAACTCTGAGTGCTGAACCATCTGAAGCTACCGGCTCCATCAGGTGCTGGTAATCAGCTCGCGGCGCGAGATAATCACCTTCTGACAGAAACATGGTTTCCATTACATTCTGTGCCAGCGTGATGCGTGCATAGGCAGAATTTTCAGGCGGGGTAAACTCGGTAACCAGTGAAAGCGTGGAGATGTACTGCTTGTCAGCATTGTAAAACGCCACAAACCGTAACTGAGCAGCGGCTTTATATTTCGTGGCAGGTATGACCCGGATATAGTCAGAATAGACATAGCCAGCCCCTGACGCCCCCTGTACGGGATAGACAGATCCCCATTCATTGATGTAACCAAAACTGGCAGCGTTCTTGTTAAACAGGTTTACGCCGGGGCCAAACAATATGGTCTCCTCCGGCTCCTCAGCGAACGTGACCTGTACACCGTCAAATGCATCAGGTGCAACCTGCCGGAACGGCTCGAACTCAGTAGCCAGGCTGTTCTCTTCAATCATCATCGCCGGAACAACCAGAGTAGGAACCTCAATGCGCATAAACACTGCGCCAGCAGGGATAACAAGTGCGGCTATCGTTTTCGAGCCATAACCATCAACTGCCTGCACACTGATAAACCGGCCTTTAGCATCGTAATACGCTGCCGCCCGCCACTGCTGGTTAGAGCAGTAGCTTTTGGTTGCGTCAATCTTCATATAGCCTGACACCGACATTGACGTGTCGCTGTTATTAGTTATCGTTCCGGTCGATGATAAATGCCTACCGTCAAATACCAGCGAGGGGTTAAAGAAGTTTTTCCCATGCGCAAAACCCAGCGCGACATATCCATTTGTGGTAGCACCATTAATGACAGGGCTGACGATGGACTCGTAATTCGTGTACGGCATCTGGCCGACGCCAAAGTTTAACTGGAATACATCCAGATTACTGATTAGTACAGAGACAACAACAAACGCTGCACTGGCTGGCGCTGTAAATGACGTCACACTGCTGACATCGGATAGGTACATGCCATCAGCATCAAAAAATGTCGCAACCCTGGTGTTGATTCGGGTTGTGTACGGGGCATCGCCAACAATGCCTATCCGTTCTGAATAACAATAATCCGGGTTTGCCGTCGGCACGCCCGAACCTTCGAACAAATAATATCCAGGGGTAACCGTATTTTTGTTGAAAAGATTAACGCCCGGGTTAATCAGTTCCGGCATGATGGCATCAACAGTTCGTTGCGATGGCATTTGACGCCCTGTAGGGGTCAGCGTGCCGGCATTATTAATATACTCGTCCGCCAGCGCAGAGCCATCCACGCTGCGAACATAGACGGCGCTCCCGGCAGGAATATTGGCAATATCCGCCTGTGCGTCTGCAAGTGTCATGTACTGACGGCTAAGAGGAATCAGGCTCTGACGGATTAGACGCCAGGAATATAGCGGGTCACCTGCGCGATCGGGAACATCAGCAGCAGGACCGTTAATCAGTTCATCCAGACGTTGAACGTTGCCCATAAAAACATCGGCGTTGGTCGATCCCAGCGGCGGGTTAAAGGCCATGTTTTTTGCTCCAAAAAGAGGCTTCGCCCAAATGAGGGTTTGAGCGAAGTCTCGGAGCTTTTTACAATCAGCTATTTCAAAGGGTTATATGATGCTGATTGGTTACGCCAGAGTGTCTACCGGGGATCAGAACCTCGATTTACAGAAAAACGCACTGAT
The DNA here is from genome assembly GCF_040064515.1 of Klebsiella sp. CN_Kp104. Lineage (NCBI taxonomy): Bacteria > Pseudomonadati > Pseudomonadota > Gammaproteobacteria > Enterobacterales > Enterobacteriaceae > Klebsiella > Klebsiella sp. CN_Kp104. Next base: position 200,522 of record NZ_JBEAII010000004.1, read on the forward strand.
TCGAGCAGAATGTGAGCTGGTTTTTGAAGATATGGCCAGCGGGAAAAATGCCAGGCGACCTGGTTTAAAGCGTGCGTTGCGCAGACTCAAGCCTGGTGATGTGCTGGTGGTCTGGAAGCTGGATCGGCTTGGGCGCAGCGTGCGCGACTTAATAACCATGGTATCGGAGCTACAGCAGCGCGGCGTAAACTTTCGCAGCCTGACTGACTCGATCGACACGTCGACCCCTGCAGGCCGTTTCTTCTTTCATGTCATGAGTGCGCTGGCAGAAATGGAACGAGAGTTGATCGTCGAACGTACTCGCGCTGGTTTAGCCGCAGCAAGGGAGAAGGGGAGAATTGGAGGGCGGCGTCGGGTAATGACGACTGATATCGTGGAACATTGCCGCCGGATGCTCGCAAATGGAGCTACCCGACAGCAGGCTGCAGATGTTATTGGGGTTGGGGTAAAGACGATTTACAAATATTTCCCTGTAGCTGGCGTAGGGAATTTTGAGAATCAGTAATCGTCAGGGATGTTGGAGATACCGCCCCACACGATAATCAGGCCAAGTATAGTCATGGCAAATAAGGTTACAGATACGCCTGAGATGATTAAAAATGTCATATAGTTCCTTGAGGTGTGTGTTGTCATTCATTAGACAGCAGGAACTGTAGAAGGTTGTGAGCTTTACAAATTTCTGGCAATCGTTTTTTGGTTAAGTAAACGGCCAATGGCTATATGTAAGAGTTAGTTGGGAACCACCAAGTACTTACTCGGGAACCTCTTGGTAAAGAATTGCAGGGATAATCGGAGATAGTTTGAAGACTACTAAGATATTTCCCCGGAAAACATTGCCTCATCCTTATAAACTTAAGGATTTCAACGTGGTAAAGCCTGCTGCTATTACAAAGTAGTCAGCAAGATAGATTCATGGTACATGACAAGTAGAATGGTTCATTTATATAAAGAGGCTTCGCCTTCAGGACGCGTTTTGAATCTGCGATGCATCCACAGGTATTGCTCAGGGGCTCGGAGAATTTCATGCTCGATGATCTTATTCATATAACCCGCTGCGGCGACCTTGTCTTCCCCTGGATAGCCTGACAACGGATTGCTGATATACATGCGATAACCTTTTTTATCGCTACGTCGAATCATGCTAAGTGTGATCAGTTGTGCACCTGCGAGTTTTGACAGAGCATATGTTCCGTTCGTTGAGGCTGCTTTTTTTACCGAGAAAAAAGGTGCAAAAACGCTTCCCTTAGGCCCATAATCCTGATCTGGTGCAAACCACACGGCTTCACCAGCTTTCAATGCATGAACAAAACCAGATAAATTACGCCGATTAATCATCGCTTTATTTGAACGCATACGCCCTTTTGTCTGTACCCATTCCATTAATAGATTATTGTGTGGGCGATACGTTGCCATCATAGGATGGCATAAACCCATTACTCTTCCACACAACTCAAGGGACATAAAATGAATCCCGACAACCATTACCCCTCTGGTCGCACCGGTCAGGTTTTCAAGCCCTTCGACATCAAACCATTTTTTGACTCTCGCATCACTCCAGAACCAGGCCATTCCTGTTTCCATCAGTCCCAGTCCGAGAGAAACAAAGTTTTTATTGACCATCTGGCTCCGGGCAAACGGTGTCATCTCGGGAAAGCAGAGTTCGATATTTCTAATCGCAATTCCTTCCCGACGTTTCAGAAAGGGTCTGGATATTTTTCCAAGACCAGAGCCCAGAATATGTAAAACCGGGTAAGGAAGCTGAACGAGAAGCCACAGCAGACCCAAACCAGTCCAGGTAAGCCAGTAGCGGGGATGGAGTAAATTATAAGTAAAAGTCTGTGACATAAATTTCCTTAATGCTAATGGAGTTATAACGCAAAAGGGAAATGCTGAGAAAATTCGTCTTTAGCGATACTCATTCTTTTAGACAGTTTGAATTCGTATAAATTCAGAAGAAACAATTTCAATTACTGGCAACAGTTTTTGAATAGTCAAGGATACATTGTAAATCAGCAAAGTTATGCTGTTATAACTTCATGGGTTTTTCATTGATATTCAAGAAATTGTCTTCTGGATTCATCATCATCAAGGTACTCAAAAGAAAGAAGGCGAATTTTGGTAAGTTTATAAAACCACTCACAATCGTTTCGTTGAATAATTTCGCCTGGTTTGAAACATATCCCGGATGCCTCCCGGATAATCGCATATTTACCATTACTAAACCTGACCCGGTGAATACAGAAAGGTTGGCCAGCCTGCCCGTGACAGCTGTTCGACAGGATATGTCCTTCAATAAAAAGCGATTTTTTAGATTTCATTATCATGCCTCAACAACTGCAGTACAGGAGAAATGTGGTCATTTCCCGATATCACTTACGTTAAGTGGAAGAAGCTGATCAGCCGCCGATACACCAGCATTCTGAAGGTCTGAACAACAGTCCGCAGGCAGGGCACTCAAGAACCGCATCTTTTCTTAGCTTACCTGCTTTCTGATCAGCTCTGTGTGCGCATACCGGGCAGGCAACATGAACCGGTCTTTCTTTAAAATATCTGAGCCCTTTTGTATAAGACATAAATGATTCTCTGAGGAATACAGTAATTATTATACGCTTTGATATAAAAATAACTGGCATAAGTTATGTTAAGTTGTGTCTGAATCAGGATGTAAGATATTGAAAATTGAACGTCTGATTTATGATACACTATCCTTCCGTGAGAAATTTATGATGAAATCAGAAGACACCCTTGACTGGTATCCGGCACAACTACCGCCTGTGAAAATTATTCTTGGCGAAGCCGTGCTGGCTGTGGGTAAACAGGGCCGACCGATTAATACCCGCACCTTGCTGGAATACCTTCAGGTCATGCAGGAAAAACAAAAAAGGCGGGATGACAAAATCGCCATGCAGACTGCGATTGATGTTCTCAGGGATAATCAGCGCATTAACGGCAGACGTTAATGCACCTCCGGGATCAGTGTCAGTTCTGAATGATCTCAACCGTATGGTTTTGTCCATCATCCTTCAGCGGTATTCTGTCATCAGGGAGGAGAACACCATCCAGCGTCACGGAATATTCTGCATCGCCGCGTGAGACACTAATCTGATAGTGGCTTTCACCATACTGATAAGCAATAGAAAAAGACGGCCACGCATCCGGTAATAGGGCATGAACTCTAAAGTCAGTGCCGGTGCGTTTTATCCCCAGTAATTCCTCGGTAAGTAAACGCCAGGCCCAGCCTGCAGAACCGGTGTACCAGCTCCAGCCTGCACGACCAGTATGGGGAGCGACGCTGTAGACATCAGCACTCATGACATAAGGTTCAGCTTTATAAATCCCGACAGAGCCCGCATTGAGAGTATGATTTACAGGGTTGAGCATTGACCAGAGTTGCCAGGCTCGTTTGGCATTCCCCATCCGGGCAAATGCCATCACGGCCCAGATGGCGCCATGAGTATACTGCCCTCCGTTTTCCCGCACACCGGGCAGGTACCCCTGTATGTAGCCCGGATTTGGACCGTGTCCGTTGAAAGGAGGCGTTAACAGTTTGATCAGCCCGCCTTTGTTATCCACAAGGTGCTTATCCAGCGCCTGCATGGCCTTTGCGCACCGTCCCGGGCTCGCGGCACCGGACAATACAGACCAGCTCTGCGCAATCGCATCAATCCGGCAGTCCTGTGAGGTTTTCGATCCCAGGGGAGTACCATCGTCAAAATACCCGCGCCGGTACCATTCCCCATCCCAGGCGTGGGCTTCGAGATTGCTTTGCAGGCGCAGAGCCTGTGAATGGCACATCGCGGCGACGCTTTCATCCAGCCTGCGCTCCGCCAGCGCTGCAAACCGCTGCAAAATGTCGTACAGGAAGAAGCCCAGCCAGACGCTTTCACCTTTGCCTTCGATACCCACCCGGTTCATCCCGTCATTCCAGTCACCAGCCCCCATCAGCGGCAGGCCATGCCCCCCGAACCGAAGTCCATGGCGAATAGCTTTGACACAGTGTAACCAGAGAGTCTCTCCGATGCCGCTGATGACCGGCGTGTCATAGACAGACTCTTCACCAGGCGGAAGCAGGCGCCCCTCCAGATAAGGAATGTGTATTCCCAGAGCCTCCATATCCCCCGTCGTTTCAACATAGTGGCAAACGGCAAGCGGCAGCCACAGGTAGTCATCTGAACAACGGGTACGGACACCGTTACCGTGTGGTGGGTGCCACCAGTGCTGCACATCCCCCTCGATAAACTGCCGGGAGGCACAGAGTATTATCTGTTCACGCAACCGGTTCGGATCAGCATGGCTCAGTGCCAGTGAATCCTGCAACTGATCGCGAAAACCATATGCACCGCCAGACTGATAGTAACCACTGCGGGCCATAAGGCGACAGGCGACTGTCTGATATAACAGCCAGCCATTGACCAGTAAATTTACTGACGTGTCGGGGGTGTTAACCACGATTTTATCGAGCACATTGTGCCAGTGGTTATGAATCCGGTTCAGCTCCTGGCGGACTGTATCCTCGTTCATGTAATGGGCCAGCGTCTCATTAGCACAAACATCATTCTCTTCTGCGCCGAGGATAAAAATAAACGTCCTCTGATCCCCATCAATTAATGTTACCGTCGATTGTACCGCCCCGCATGGATCCAGACCGGCGCCCGTGTTACCTGAAAGCCTGCGCAGTTTCATGGCTGACGGCGCGTGAAGGGAACCATTACGGCCAATAAACTCCCGACGGTCCCCGGTCAGCGAACAGTCATTACCGCTGACGGCAAAAAATGCAGTTCGGCCTTCACCATTATCACCATAAAAGTTGTTCGCCAGCACCCCGCAACCGCCAGACGTTCTGGCCGCATGTGTCACAATGTGAGGAGCTGAGCGAGTTCGTGATCCTCCGAGCGTCCACTCTACATAACCTGTGACGGAGAGTTGACGTGTCCGTCCCGAAGAGTTACTGAGTGTCAGGAGCACCAGTTTAACTGGCGCCTCTTCGGCAACCAGGACCGTCAGCTCGCTGTCTATTCCACTCTCTCGATGGGCAAAAACGCTGTAGCCAAAACCATGCCGGGTCAGGTAATCACCGTGTCCGCGAACAGGCAACGCTGTCGGTGACCAGTTTTCCCCGGTCTCTTCATCACGCAGATAAAACGCCTCGCCAGAGCGATCGCTCACAGGATCGTTTTCCCAGGGTGTTAACCGGTATTCATGGGCATTCTCATACCAGGTATAGGCCTGTCCTGCCTCTGAGATCACGCTGCCAAAACGGGGATTTGCCAGTACGTTTGACCAGGGAGCCGGTGTCTGCGCATTTTCCCGCATAACAATTTGATATTCCCGTCCATCCTGAGAAAATCCACCGAACCCATTGAAATAGCATAACTGACTGATATCGGGGGGCAAGTCCGTATGTTGATTACGCTCGCGCACTGCACGCGGCATGAATGCTATGACCGGCGATTTCAGGGTATGGATACGCTGGTTAAGCTGTTCATTAATACTCCCTGCGCGGTCATCAAGATAAAGACAGGCCACGCTCATCAGAAGCAACTTATCTTCTGCGGAGAGATGCTCGCCATTACGGACAAAAAGACCGCCCGTTTTGTCCAGCAGACTGGCTTCAGACCCCGCATAAATTAATTCCATAATTTGATTTTGTAATCCCTGCTGGTAGCCACCGGGGCTGTTATTCAGGATAACCAAATCAACATCCAGTCCTTTCTGTCGCCAGTAACGGTGTGCCTGAATCAGTGTGGTCACTGAGGCGATACTTTCTTCGCCGGTTATACTGAGCAGTACTATCGGCAGATCGCCTGAAATTGCCCAGCCCCACAGACCGGACTGACCACGCCGGTTGCGGCTGATCACCTGGCCTTCAGCGCGTAGCTCCTGGACAGGGTAAAGCACAGCACTGGCGAGACGATTAAACAAAGTTGCATCATCTTCACTGGCATTCATCTGGCGTAATACCACCAGACTGTGAGACCAGGCCAGTTCAAAGACGCGATCGGCAATAGGGTAATCGCGATATTTTTCCAGCAGGGCCAGGCTCTGCTGGCGGTTCTCGCTGATACCATAAACGATATCAATCGTAACCGGCTGCCCCGGCTGTAGAGTGATGGAGTGACGTATAGCCAGTATCGGATCCAGCACTGACCCCGACGTGTTGCTGAGCGTCCCTCCCGCCTCTATTGCCTGGGCATTCGCAGGATTTCTGCCACGTCCAATAAACCTTGCCCTGTCCGTTTCAAACGACACGTTATTTCGGTTATCGCCGTGCACCACCATCATGTGAAACAGGCAAGGACCCGGTTCATCCGGTGAGCGCGGGCGCCGGTGGCAAAGAATAGCGTCACGCTCAGGAGCCAGCTCAGTCTGAATAAACAGATTGCTGAATGCCGGGTGTGCCAGATCGCTGGCAGCCGCTGCCAGGACCACTTCAACATAGGTTGTCAGCTCCAGAGAGCGAGGCTTGCGACCACGATGAATCAGTGTGAGCCGTCGCAATTCAACATCATCCTCCGGAGAGATCACCACCTGAGTTTTGACGCTGAGTCCCCCGAAGCTGCGTCTGAATTCTGCCCCCGCATCGGTGAATAACACTTCCTCGTCTTGTCCGCTGATGTAGCCTGTCGGTTGCCAGGTATTGCTCCACACATCTCCCGTCTGGGTATCGCGGATATAGCAGAATGCTCCCCAGTTATCACGGGTGGTATCACTGCGCCAGCGTGTTATTGCAATATCGTTCCAGCGACTGTAACCGCCGCCGGCTGCGGTCAGCATCAGATGATAATGGCCGTTGGACAGAAGTTGAATATCCGGGGCAGGGGTATCCACGCTATAGAAAATACGGGGTTCATAGCGGATGGGTTTGACCCTGCCCTCATGAGATTCAAAATGACGGCGCGGACTGTACAGATCGACCGCATCCGGCACGCGCTCCTGTAACAGCAGACTCGCTGACCGGAATACCGTACTGGACATAAAGCGTTCAGTCATGGGGGCGTCAAGCAGCACATGAGCCAGCGCCTGAAATGCCATACCCTGGTGATGCGCCATCCAGGACTGTACCACCGCATAGAGCTGACCGGTTGCAAGACGTGAGGGGGTATAGTCCAGCGCTTCATAAAAACCGTATTCTCCGCGTGCACCATTTTTTTGCAGCCTGAACAGGTTCTCACAGGCTTTCTGCGGGGAAACCATCAGCGCCAGCAGCGTGGCGTAAGGAGCAACAACCATGTCATCGGCAAGCCCCCTGCGCAGACCGAGCCCCGGTACGCCAAATGCCTGATACTGATAATTATGCTGAACATCAAAAGCATGATAGCCAGACTCTGAAACACCCCATGGTACCCCGCGTTCTTTCCCCCAGTGAATCTGGCGCATAACCGCCGACTGACTCATTTCATCGAGCAGGCTGCCGGGCCAGGTGGGCATCACCAGATTCGGCATCAGATATTCAAACATGGATCCGCTCCATGACATCAGGGCCGTTTCATTATCAATCGTGGTAAACAATCGACCCAGCGCGTACCAGCTTTTAAGAGGCAGCTGATTAGTCGCAATGGCAAGAAAACTGGTCAGGCGGATTTCAGACGGCAGGAGATCGTAGTGGCTCTTGTCAGGCGTATTCGTGTCACAGTTATAACCGACGCTGAGCAGACTGGTTGCTTCACTGTACAGAAAGGCGAAATCCATCCGGGCATGCTCATCCAGCCGCTGTTCCAGCTCGGAGACAATATTGAGTCGCATCCGGGCCTGCTCCGCCACTGACGCCGGAGGCGTTTCTGTACCGGTTAATGTCGGACGGGCAAGCTCGCTCAGCGTCGGCAGCGTCTGTTCATTCCAGGATACAGGTAACCAGCCAAGCAACAGAGACCACTCATGGCAAAGCTGAACCAGTTGATGCTCCAGATGTCCAGCCCAGCGCATCTGAAGAGGAGATCCCTGATGACATGCGCTGGTCAGATGGTTGCACTGGGTGCGCATGCTTTTCAGTTCGCTGATAAACGCCTGCGGAGAGAGCGACACCGCATTCAGGCAATGCTTGCGCAGCAGTCTCAGGCTGTCAGGTGGGTTCTTACCCCACTGTTTTTCCAGAATATCCAGCGTATCGTTCAGTCCTGCCAGTATCTGTTGGCTGCTTAAAACAGGCTGATGACGCATGGCGGACAGGCCTGCACGCAGGGTCAACAAATGCCCGGCCATGTTGCCGCTGTCGACGCTGGAGATATAGCGTGGACTGAGGGGGACCAGCGTACGGGTGTCATACCAGTTGTAGAGATGGCCCCGGTAGTGCTCCATTTTATCCAGCGTGTCGAGCGTGAGCGACACGCGCCGGAGCACCTCTCCGCCAGGCAGGTAGCCAAAGTCCCATGCCGTCAGGTTAGCCATAAGGGAAAGACCAATATTGGTAGGAGAAGTTCGGTGTGCCACCGTCGGTTGTGGTATTTCCTGATAATTATCAGGCGGAAGCCAGTTCTCTTTTTCTGTGGCAAAGGTTTCAAAAAATGCCCAGATTTCACGGCTTGTCTGGCGTAACAGCTGTTTTTGTTCCTGACCTGGCGAAAAAACCTTACGCACGGGCTGACGACTCAGCCAGCTCATCAGCAGCGGGGCCACACACCATACCAAACCGATCGGTAACACAATCCCCAGCAGCTGGGGGGCCAATTTTCCGGTCAGAATTATCAGCGTCACGCCACCGGCAACATTCAGCCACATCGCCTGATAAAAACGTGCAACAGTGGATCTGGCCTGACTGCTGTCCTGGCTGTGGCTGACCCACTGGCTGAGGTGACGCCTGCTTATCCCCAGTCGCCATAGCGTCACGGCGATCGCTTTCAGAGAATATCCGGCTTCGTGCGGCAGTATCGCAAAATTAAGGCTGATACCTGACAGACGCTTCAGCGCGCCCGCCCCTACAAGTAACAGATGCGGCTTCAGGCGGCGGCGCAGAGGTTTATTGAGAAGGTCATGGGTGATGCAGAGGAGGGCTGGCAACAGCCAAATCAGTGACAGTATGCACAGCCAGTAAACCGGATTGGGAACCCAAAGCAGGGTGAAGTAGAGCAATACCACTAAAGAGGGGGCGACCAGGCTGCGACGCAGATTGTCGAGTAATTTCCAGTAAGAAAGCGCGGTCAGTGGATTCCGGGTACGGGTTCCATCGGCTTTTCTGACGTGTGGTTTCAGCCAGTTAAGCAGTTGCCAGTCACCCCGGATCCAGCGTGAACGGCGTGCAACGTCCGACAGATAATTATTAGGGTACTGTTCGTAGAGTAACACCTCACTCAGCAGACCCGAGCGCGCATAGCACCCTTCGAGGAGATCATGGCTGAGAACCAGATTTTCCGGGCAGGTATTGGCAGTGGCCTGCATAAAAATGTCAACATCGTAAATCCCTTTGCCCACGAACGACCCTTCCCCAAAGAGATCCTGATAGATATCCGAAGACATCATAGAATAGGGGTTATTACCCGGTATGCTGCTGCGCAGGGCGGCGTAACGCCCCTGACCGTTACGTGGTATCTCCTCAGCAAGACCGGGTTGTAAAATACCAAATCCTTTGACCACCCTCTGGCGTACCGGATCATACTCTGGCGTATTCAACGGATGGGCCATCGCCGCGACCAGTTTGTGAGCCGTATCGCGCGGCAACACCGTATCACTGTCCAGGGTAATGACGTATTTTATGTGACCCGGTAAAAGGTGGGCAGGCATGTCTGCAACGCTGACGAATTGCGTTCCGGGATGGCGCAACCAGCTGTTCAGTAACGCCAGTTTTCCCCGCTTGCGTTCATAGCCCATCCACGCTCCTTCCGAGGGGTTCCATTCAGGCTGACGATGTAACAGATAAAAACGTGGTCGGCCGGAGGGGTAGCGGCGATTCAGCACCTGCGTATCAGCGATAGCCTGTCTGAGCAGCGCGTGACTTTCCGGCGAGGGTTCATTTTCAGAATCTGCAAAATCAGTGAGCAGCGCGAACCTGAGATTTTCGTTTTCATTCCCCAACCAACAGACTTCAAGACTGGAGAGGAGCTGGCTGAAACTTTCGTGGCTGGTCAGCATGCAGGGGATGACGATCATGGTGGCACTGTCAGCGGGAATGCCGGTTGAAAAATCCATCCCCGGCAAGGGGCGAGGAACGCGAAAACGGGTGGTTGCGTCACTGAGTAAATCACTCATTAACTGAGTTAAAGCGATAACCAGAGGTAATATCACCGCGATTAACAACCAACCTGCGCCCTGCATGGCAGTTTCGTGCAATATTGCCGCGGTCGCTGCGGTTGTCAACAACGCCAGGCTACCAAGCCATGACAGCAGGGTTATTCTGTTGAAACTGTGCCGCAAGCGTATGAGTCTTGAGGTGTCTGCCAGGAGATGTATATCCAGTGCCTGTCGACCTTCGCCGGCGAGATAATAACCAACATGATGTTCCGGTGTATTGGGGGCTTTTTCCTCTGAAAGCGCCAGCACCCTGTCAGCAACCTCAGGCTCGCTGAGCCCACTGTCTCTGGCCAGAACCTCAACTACGTGCCGGTAATGATCCCGGGTATTGAAGTGCATCCGGGGATAGATACCGGCAGGATCATTGCTTAATACCTGTTCGACGACGCTTATCGTTTCGGCGAAATCAGCCCAGTCCGTTTCACCCAGTAATCGCAGACCTGCGATGCTGTTACTGACAGACAGCTGGCTGGCGGCAAGCTGTTGATTGAAGTTATTTATGAGAATGTCAGTGGTGACTCCCTGTTCCCGAAGGCACTGATCAACCCAGGTAAGAGGTAACGACAGCGCGTTGCCGTGCCCCTGCAGACGCCGCACCAGTTCTGCGACAAACGCGCTGGATAACGGAGGACGGGAGCGCGCCAAATCGGCAACCACCATAATTAAATCACCAGGCGCACTCTCTGCACATTCGAAAATCCTGGTTATCCACGTATCTGCCAGGTTTCTGTCCTGTTGCGCTTTTATCACTTCCATACTGATACGACGAAGATTTTCAATCAGCGCCAGTCGAAGCATTCCCGGTAATGCCCAGACTTCACCCAGCGTCAGCGGCGTCACCTGTTGATAGGCAGCGAGATAGCTGGTCAGACTGGTGGCATCCCAGCGGCCATCACCGTGAGCAATGGCCTCTGATGCGATATGATAAATTCTTGGGCAATTCAGCGGCGACATCAGCGACGGGAGACCTTTACCAAAACTTTTCGGCAAGTGCTGGCGGACGGTACGGATTTGTTCCTCAATCAGATAATAATTGTCCAGCAGCCACTCCCCGGCGGGCATGATACTGGTCTTTTTACCTGCATTAAGCTCATAGCAGTTTTGGGTGATAACGGCCTCATTGTCGCCAAGCCGTTTCAGAAGATAATAGGGATGTTTATCCGGTGATACTTTATGGGTCCGCGCCAGCTTCTGACCATAGCGTTCCATCTGGGCAGTCGAAAAGAGTTCTGACCGCGGAGTGCTTTCGCTTGCAGGATCGTTCGCCGAAAACGTTACGTTTTCGGCAGCATTCACCGGAATACGGGAGCGGTTAAACCACGCTCTGGGGTTCATTTTCATAGCATTGCTCTGATGCGACATTAGCGCGCAGGAGCAGTTGCGAAATCAGTTCAGAAACGTTCTCTCAGGATGGGCGTAAGGCATCAGGGATTTAACAGCTGCTGGGATTTAACTTAAGTATAGAAGATGGTTCTGTCCACGGCGGATCAGTTGATACTAGCGCCGTGAGATAAACAGGGCTTTACACCGAGGGCAAAGCATGGCCTGATTGCGCCGGATTTTTGCCATCGGTTGAACTGATTTGAAACCACAAACAGTGCAGACAACAGTGGCAGTAGATGCACCGCTGAAGAATTTCATTGCGTAATTGATAATAGACATAACCATTAACCTTTCAATGAATGAACTTCACCGTATCACATATGGTTAAGTTTTAATCTGTTTATTTTGTGACCCTGAAATTCAGGAGAGGTAAATGTTCGCAGCCACAGGCCCTCTGGGACCATTGATCCGACAGAATTCTATGCGGCTTCCTGGGATGAGTAATTCTGATTCGCGGGAGTTAACGGCTGAAATGTGAAGCAGAACATCTTTTCGCCCATCTGAAGGGATGATGAGGCCTTTACCACTGAGAATGTCAAAGCTTTTGACAATGCCTGTCATTTTATGGGACAAGTCGATTCCTTATTAAAAACACGTAAAGACTATACATTCAAAATAGTATATTGCCACACTTAATTTTCCTGCAGGACTTCTGGATGGCTAAAAAATAATTTGCGTATTAGTATCTCCCGTGTCTTAATGAATCCTGTTAGTTCAATGTACAAACGAACGTTAAACATTTTCTGGTCAGTCCTCATTACCAGGCGCTATCGCTGATATCCCCTCCTTTTGAGTCATACCTTTAATACTATACGTTTACTATTAATACTATCATGTATAACGGGAGTCAGTATGTCCACAAGAATTAAAGGTTTGGTAAAATGGTTTAACGAAGATAAAGGTTTTGGTTTCATTTCACCTCTTGACGGAAGCAAGGATGTCTTCGTCCATTTTTCCGCACTCCATGGTGAGAATTTCAATACCTTATTTGAAGGGCAGAAAGTTGAGTTCGCCATGCAGAGTGGTGAAAAAGGGCCTGCTGCTACAAACGTAATACTTTGCGATAAATGAAGATTTGTGGGCCCGCGACAACGATGAAGGATTATTCCTGAGTAGACAGGTCCATAAATTAAATCAGAGAAAGTCGGTTGTTTTTTTAATATCAGGTCAACATGTTTTTCGCAATTATGAGTGTGCTGACCGATGTGATGAAGTGCAGGACTGCTGCCTGAAAGCCTGAAAGCCTGAAAGCCTGAAAGCCTGAAAGCCTGAAAGCCTGAAAGCCTGAA